>CAZZZE010000236.1:0-4639 GCA_964658365.1 uncultured Jatrophihabitantaceae bacterium | reverse complement strand
TGGCCGAGGTCGACCTCGTGATCGAGGCCGTGCCCGAGAAACTCGAGCTCAAGCGAGCGCTGTTCTCCGAGCTCGACGGCATCTGCAAGCCCGACACGATCCTGGCCAGCAACACCTCCTCGCTGTCGATCACCGAGATCGCGGTGTCCACGGGCCGCCCCGGCAAGGTCGTCGGCATGCATTTCTTCAACCCGGCCCCGGTGATGAAGCTCGTCGAGGTCGTGCGCACGGTCGTCACCGAGCAGGAGGTCGTCGACGACGTCGAGGCCTTCGCCCAGCGTCTGGGCAAGACCGACGTCACCATCGGCGACCGCGCCGGCTTCATCGCCAATGCCCTGCTCTTCGGCTACCTGAACCACGCCGTCGCGCTGTTCGAGTCGCGCTACGCCAGCCGCGAGGACATCGACGCGGCCATGAAGCTGGGCTGCGGGCTACCCATGGGCCCGCTGGCCCTGCTCGACCTCATCGGCATCGACACCGCCTACGAGATCCTCGACACGATGTACAAGCAGTCCCGCGACCGCCTGCACGCCCCGCAACCGGTGTTCAAGCAGATGATGATCGCCGGGCTGCTCGGCCGGAAGTCCGGCAAGGGCTTCTACACCTACGACGCACCTGGTTCGCCCAACGTCGTCGCCGACGCCCTCACCCCGCCGGCGAACGCCGAGCTCGACGGCGTGCGGGCGGTCAGCAAGGTCGGCGTCGTCGGTTCGGGAACCATGGCCACCGGCATCGTCGAGGTATTCGCCAAGGCCGGCTACGAGGTCACGTTCGTCACGCGCGGGCCCGACAAGAGCCAGCGGGTCACGGCCGCCATCACCAAGTCGCTGGAGAAGGCGGTCGGGCGCGGCAAGCTCAGCGAAGCCGATCGCGACGCCACCCTGGCCCGGTTGACCCCGTCGTCCTCGCTCGACGACCTCGCCGGCGTGCAGCTCGTCGTCGAGGCCGTGGTCGAGGACCTCGCCGTCAAGCAGACGCTGTTCGCCAACCTCGACGACATCTGCGCGCCGGGGACGGTGCTGGCCACCACGACGTCCTCGCTGCCGGTCATCCAGTGCGCGGCGGCGACCTCGCGGCCGGCCGACGTGATCGGTATGCACTTCTTCAACCCGGCCGCGGTGATGAAGCTGGTCGAGGTGGTCACCACGGTCTCGACCGCTCCCGATGTCGAGGCCACCGTCCTGGACGTCACGGCGCGGATCGGCAAGCACGCGGTGCGCTGCGCCGACCGCGCCGGGTTCATCGTCAACACGCTGCTGTTCCCCTACCTCAACGACGCGATCAAGATGCTCGAGGCGCACTACGCCTCCGCCGACGACATCGACTCGGCCATGAAGGTCGGTTGCGGCTACCCGATGGGACCCTTCGAGCTGCTCGACGTCGTCGGCAACGACGTGTCCCTGGCCATCGAGCGCGAGCTGTACCAGGAGTTTCGCGACCCGGGCTTCGCGCCCGCGCCGCTGCTCGAGCAGCTGGTCACCGCCGGGCGCCTGGGCCGCAAGACGGGTAAGGGTTTCCGCGACTACCACTGAGCGGCGCACGACCGCTCGGCGTCACTCGCTCGGTGCCCAGGGCTGGACGAAGTCGTTGCCCGGCCGGCCCTCGACCGCCATCACGAGCGACGCGGCGTCTGCGCCGTCGAGCTGCTCACGGATGATGTCGGCGTGGCCCGCGTGCCTGGCGAACTCCTCGATGTGGTGCACGAGCGCGTAGCGCAGCACCGAGTCGGTGGGCTCGGGCAGGCCGTCCCATGGCGCGGGCGGCGCGGTCATCGCGGCGCCGGGATCGCTCGATCGGACATCAGCGAGGTACGCCTCGCGCGTCGCGTTGAAGTCCGCGAGCGCGCCGGCGAGCGTCTCGCCGTCGGCAAGCGCGAAGCTGCCCATGAACCGGGCGAAACCCGCCTCGTCGAGCGCGACGTCCGCGGTCCCGCGCCGCAGATGCTGGCGCATGACGTAGGTGGCGTGCTTGATGAGGCCGCCGACGGACAGCGTGCTGCGGCACGGCGTCTCGCGGGCCTGCTGCTCGCTGAGCCCGTAGGCCGCAGCGCGGATGGAGGTGAGCTGGACCTCGAGCTGGCCGACGATGACGTCGAGCTCGGAGTGCTTGCCGGGACCGAACATGGAAGGGCCTCCGCTGAGATGGGATCGCTGCGATGGGATTCGGGTCATCGCATGGATACCAGCGAGCTCCGACAACGGTTTCTGCGCTTCAGACCACGCCTCCTACCCTGGAGGCATGCCCCGACAGAACCGGCGCCGGGACGAGCCCGCCCGAACCGCGTCGCACGGTGGGGCCGAGCGGCGCGAGCAGTACCAGGGCAGCGGCTACGCGGTTCGCTCGATCAGCGGACAGGCTGCGGGCAAGGCGTACCGGTGCCCCGGCTGCGATCAGGAGATCCGGCCCGGAGTCGCGCACCTCGTCTGCTGGCCCGCCGACGACCTGGGTGCCGACGACCGGCGGCACTGGCACAGCGCGTGCTGGGCCGCCCGTGACCGGCGCGTGCCCGGGGTGCAGCGCACGCGCTCGGCACCGCGCTACTGACGCGCGCTACGCGACGCCGGGGCCCGGCTTCGGGCGGGGCTCGTCCGGAGTGGCTGCCCTCGCCTCGGCGAGCGCGGCCTGCAGGCGTTCGGTGAGCGTGCCGAGCTCGCCGTGCACGGTGTCGCGGACGCCGTGCAGCCGCCGCACCTCGTCGGTGGCATCGGCGACGAGCTGCTCGGCCTGGGACCGCGCGTCGGCCACGATCGCGGCCGCCTGGGCGTCAGCAGTGCGCCGCTGCTCGGCCTGCTGCTGCTGTGCCTGGGTGCGCCGCATGCGCAGCGTGATCTCGAAGTCTTCCTCGGCCTGCATCCGTTCTGCGCGGGACGCGGCGTCGAGGCGATGGCGTTCGGCCTCGGCCTCCTGGGCCAGGCGCGTGCGTTCCGCTTCGGCGTCGGCCGAGAGCCGCGCCTCTTCCTCGCGAGTGCGTGTCTCGCTGGCCGCGAGCTCGGCCTCGACCTCGGTGCGGCGGCTCTCGACCTCGGCCATCCGCGTCCGGAAGGTGGTCTCGGCCTCGGTGAGCCGCTCGGTCGCGGCGGCGGCGACGCGGCTCGCTTCGTCCTGGGCCTCGGCGCGGATCCGGGCCGCGGCGTCGCCGGCCTCGCTGCGGATCTGCTCGGCCTCGGCGGCGGCGTCGGCGCGGGCCCTGGCCGCGTCGGCCGCCGCGGCGTCGAGCTTCTGCTTGATCTTGTCGTCGACGTTGCCGGCGGTGACCTCCTCGCTCGCGATCCGCAGCTGTCGCCGCAGCGACTCGACCTGGGCCTGGACGCTGGCCAGCTGCGCGGCGATGTCGGCGCTGCGCGCGGACGCCGAGTCCCGCTCGGCGGCCAGCGCGCGGATGTCTTCGTCGAGGCGGGTGATCTCACGATCGACCTGCGCACGGTCGTAACCGCGCATGGCCGTGTCGAAGCCCCGGCTCGAGTCGTAGAGCGGAAGGAGGTCGGATGTCTGCTCGCTCACCCGGTCATCGTCCCACTTCTCACCGATTGCGGAAGCGGTTGATCCCCTCGAGGTGCTTCGAGCGCAGCTCCTGATCCCGGACGCCGAGCCCTTCTTCGGGCGCGAGGCACAGCACGCCGACCTTGCCCTGGTGCAGATTCTTGTGCACGTCGAGCGCGGCCTGGCCCGTCTCTGCCAGCGGATACGCCTTCGACAGCGTCGGGTGTACGGCGCCCTTGGCGATCAGCCGGTTGGCCTCCCACGACTCGCGGTAGTTCGCGAAGTGGGAGCCGATGATCCGCTTGAGCGTCATCCACAGGTAGCGGTTGTCGTACTCGTGCATGTAGCCAGTGGTCGACGCGCAGGTCGTGATGATCCCGCCGCGACGGGTGACGTAGACCGACGCGCCGAAGGTCTCGCGGCCCGGGTGCTCGAAGACGATGTCGATGTCGTCGCCGCCGGTGAGCTCGCGGATCTTCGACCCGAATCGCTTCCACTCCGAGGGCTGCTGGACGCCGTCCTGCCAGAACTCGTAACCCTCGGCGCTGCGGTCGATGATCAGCTCGGCGCCCATGGCGCGGCAGATCTCGGCCTTCTCCGGCGAGGAGACCACGCAGACCGGGATCGCGCCGCCGTTGAGCGCGTACTGCGTGGCGTAGCCGCCGAGACCGCCCGAGGCCCCCCAGATCAGCACGGTGTCGCCCTGCTTCATCCCCGCGCCGTGGTGCGAGACGAGCTGGCGGTAGGCGGTGGAGTTGACCAGGCCGGGCGCGGCGGCTTCCTCCCAGGTCAGGTGCGCGGCCTTGGGCATGAGCTGGTTCGACTTCACGAGCGCGAGCTCGGCCAGGCCGCCGAAGTTGGTCTCGAAGCCCCAGATGCGCTGCTGCGGGTCCATCATCGAGTCGTCGTGCCCCTGCGCGTCCTCGAGCTCGACGGACAGGCAATGTGCAACGACCTCGTCGCCGGCCTTCCACTTCGTGACGCCGGGCCCGACGCGCAGCACGACGCCGGCCAGGTCCGACCCGACGACGTGGTAGGGCTGGTCGTGCTTGCGGGCCAGGTCGGAGGACCGGCCGTACTTCTTCAGGAAACTGAACGTCGAGACCGGCTCGAAGATCGACGTCCAGACGGTGTTGTAGTTGATCGCGCTGGCCATCAC
>CAZZZE010000235.1:0-4674 GCA_964658365.1 uncultured Jatrophihabitantaceae bacterium | reverse complement strand
GGGCCATGAACGAGCCGATGGTCAGCCACGACTGCGTCGCGTTCTACCTGCTCAGCGAGGACGTCTCCCAATCGGTGAAGGTGGTGCAGTCCGGCCAGGGCGCCGACGAGATCCTGGCCGGCTACGACTGGTACCCGCCGCTGCGCGACGTCCCGCTCGCCGATGCCGTCGACGCCTACCGCGACGTCTTCTTCGACCGTCCGTTCGACTCGCTCACCGGGCTCCTGCGACCGCGCTGGCGGGTAGGGCGCGACGAGCCGCGCGACTTCGTGGCCCGGCAGTTCGCCCGCCCGGGTGCCGAGAGCACGCTCGACGCCGCGCTGCGCAACGACACCACGATCAATCTCGTCGACGACCCGGTCAAGCGCGTCGACAACATGACCATGGCCTGGGGTCTCGAGGCGCGCGTGCCGTTCCTCGACCACGACGTCGTCGAACTCGCCGCGACCATCCCGTCCGAGCTCAAGCTGGCCGACAACGGCAAGGGCGTGCTCAAGCGCGCCAGCCGCGGCATCGTCCCGGACGCCGTCATCGACCGGAAGAAGGGCTACTTCCCGGTGCCCGCCATCCGCCAGCTCGAAGGCCCGTACCTCGCGCGCGTCCGGGAGGCGCTCACCGACCCGGCCGCGCGGGCGCGGGGACTGTTCGAGCCGGCGGCCGTGGAGACCATGCTCGCCGACCCGAACACCACCCGCACGAACCTCGGCTCAAATGCGCTGTGGCAGCTCGGCCTGATCGAGATGTGGCTGCAGGCCATGGACATCGGATGAGCGAGGTCGAAACATACTCAGAGGTATGGAACGAGGTCGAGGAGCTCGCCCGCGAGCTGGTCGCGGCCTACGGCGCGTGGGCGCCGATGATGACCTCCGACGCCTCGCGGGTCGCCTTCGTCAGCGACCGCACCGGCACTCCGCAGCTGTGGGTCCAGGACGTCCCCGGACCCGGTGCCGAGCGGCCGGAGCCGCAGCTCATCCCGCTCGGGTCCGACCCGGTGCTGTCCGTGGGCTGGTCGCCCGACGACCAGTGGATCTCGTGCTCGGTCGCCACCGGCGGGGGAGTGCGCACCGAGGTCTGGGTCACCCGGCCCGACGGCACCGACACGCGCCGGGTCGCGGGTGGGCCCCACCCGGTGCACGGCGGGCACGCGGTGCTCGGCCCCTGGGCGCGCGAGGGGCACGGCCTGGTCGTCACGCTCGCCCACGACGACCCCACCGTGCCGCACGAGTGCATCCGCATCGACCCGTCCACCGGCGAGCGCACCCTCATCGCACAGGGCGGATTGATCGCCATGCTCGACCTCAGTGCCGACGGCCGCTTCGCATTACTGCGTGACGGCACCCGCGGCCAGCAGTTCTGCCGGCTCGTCGACCGCAGCCGCGACGAGGACTACCCGCTGCTGCCCTGGGCCGAGACCGGCTCCACCGACGTCGGGTTGCTGCGCCCGCCGCCGGCCGGCGACGACGCCGACATGACCGTCTACCTCGTCACCGACGCCGGCCGCTCCCGGCGCGAACTCGTGGCCATCGGGCTCTTCGACGGCGGGCGGCGTGCGGGGGCCGGCACCCTGGCCGCGCGCTCGGACGCCGAACTCGAGTTCGCCGACGCCGACGCGGCGGGCGAACGGGTGCTGTGCGTGTGGAACGTGCACGGGCGCAGCGAGGTCGAGTTCGTCGACACCGCCACCGGCGAACGGCACCCGGTGCCCGACCTGCCCGGCGAGGTGGTGTCCACGTCGGTGCTCTCGCGGGACGCGAGTTGCGCGGTGCTGGCCGTCGAGGGTCCGGCGCAGCCGCGGCGGCTGTGGCGCCTGGACTGCGTGACCCTGGCCTGGACGCCGGTCACCGCGGCGAGCCTGCACCCGCCTGTGGACCTCGTCGCTCCGCAGCTCGTCGAGTTCGATGCCCACGACGGGCTGCCGCTCTCGGCCTGGTTGTATCCGGCGCGGGCCGGTGTCGGCGGCCCGGCGATGATCAGCCTGCACGGCGGCCCGGAGGCGCAGGAGCGGCCGGTGTTCTCGCCGCAGCACCAGGTCATGGCGGCCGCGGGGATCACGGTGTTGGCCCCCAACATCCGCGGGTCGTCCGGCTTCGGGCGCGCCTTCGTGCACGCCGACGATCGGTGGGGTCGCTTCGACGCCATCCGCGACATCGCCGACTGCGCGCGCATCCTCGCCGTCCGCAACCTGGCCGACCCGCGGCGCATCGCCGTCACCGGGCGCTCCTACGGCGGTTACGCCAGCCTGCTCGCGCTGACCCGGCACGGGCCGGCCTTCGCGGCCGGCGTCGACATCTGCGGGATGTCGAACCTGCACACCTTCTACCGCGACACCGAGCCGTGGATCGCGGCCGCGGCGACCACCAAGTACGGCGACCCCGTACGCGACGCGGCGCTGCTGGCCCAGATCTCGCCGCTGCACGCCGCCGCCTCGATCACCGTCCCACTGCTGGTCGTGCACGGCGAGCTCGACACCAACGTTCCGCGCGGCGAGGCGACCCAGATCGTGCAGCGGTTGCGGTCACTCGGTCGCGACGTCGAGTACCTGGAACTGGCCGGCGAGGGCCACGAATACCGGCGGGCCGAGTCCAAGTTGCTGCTGCTGCGGACGCTGACCGACTTCCTGGCCCGCGTCCTCAGCTCCCGCTGACCGCCTCCGCGAGCCGCGCGAGCGAGGCCTCGAGCTGGTGCTTGCTGATCAACGGCTTCTCGATGATGGCGAGGATCTTCGTGTCCTCGACCTTGCCCCAGTCGTAGGTCAGGGTGACGTCGGTGGCGCCGGGGCCCTGCGCCTCGAGCTCCCACACCCACTCCCACCCGGGCGGCTCGGTGCCGGCCGGCGCGGTCTGCCAGGCCACCAGCTTGTCGGGCACGAAGCCGGTGACGTGGTTGTCGGTCTGGTAATCGCCGTGCATGTGCTCGCCGGTCATGTTCATCCGGAAGGTCTGGCCGTTGGCGGTGATGCGGTCGGCGTGGTCGGCGCTGCGCACGAAGCCCGAACCGTCGAGTTCGGGGTGCCGCGACGGCAGCGTCAGGACGTCGAACACGTCCTTCGCGGACGCGTCGATCCTGCGGTTGACGGATACGGAGGTCTCGGAGTCAGCCATGCTGTGGACGTACCCAGCTGGGGTGGCACGTACCCACTACCGTCGAGGTCATGAAACTAGGCCTGCACGTCCCCGACTTCACCTACCCGGGTGGCCCGACCACCCTCGCCGACGATCTCACCCGCATTGCCGCGGCCGCCGAGGACGCCGGCTTCGCCAAGCTCAGCGTGATGGACCACGTCTGGCAGATCCACATGGTCGGCCCCGCCGAGAACGACATGCTCGAGGCCTACACCACGCTGGGCTACCTGGCCGCGCGCACGACGCGCATCGAGTTGCTGGCCTGGGTCACCGCCGCCATCTACCGCTCGCCGGGGCTGCTCGCGAAGCAGGTCACCACGCTCGACGTGCTGTCCGGCGGCCGCGCGTGGCTGGGCATCGGCGCGGGCTGGAACGAGGAGGAGGCGCTGGGGCTCGGCCTGCCGTTCCCGGGAACGTCCGAGCGTTTCGAGCGCCTCGAGGAGGCCCTGCAGATCTTCATCCAGATGTGCAGCGACGCCGACGGCCCGTACCGCGGCACGCACAACACGCTCGAGCGCACCCTGAACTCGCCGCAGAGCCTGCAGCGCCCGCACCCGCCGATCCTGATCGGCGGCAGTGGTGAGAAGAAGACGCTGCGGATGGTGGCCCAGTACGCCCAGGCCTGCAACCTGTTCGCCGGGCCGGACATCGCCCGCAAGCTCGACGTCCTGCGCGAGCACTGCGCGAACCTCGGCACCGACTACGACGCCATCGAAAAGACCGTCATCTCGAGCCTGGACCCGGGGCCCGACGGCGCGAACGTCGACGCCCTGCTCGAGCAGCTGCGCTCGTTCGCCGAGCTCGGGATCCAGCACGTGCACGGCTTCGTACCGGGCGTTTCGACGATCACGCCGCTCGAGATCCTCGGCGAGCGGGTCATACCGGTGGTTGCCGGCTTCTGACGGCGCTGCGGCGCCCGAGGCGTCTGCGACACTGGGGGTGCTGACGAGAGCGGTATCACGCCGGTCCAGACTTGCTACTCGCCAGTAACATAGGCAGAGTGTTTCTGGAAGATGTCGGCACGACGGGCGCAGCACTGCGCCCGATCGGCCGCCCCGCAGACGTCATCTCCGCGGGAATCCCGACTGGAAGGTCAGCAATCCTATGAACATCGTGGTGCTGGTCAAGCAGGTGCCCGACACCGAGGGCGACCGCAAGCTCGACCCCGCCGACAACACCGTCGACCGCGCGGCCGTGGACCCGGTCATCAACTACATCGACGAGTTCGCGATCGAGGAGGGCCTGCTGCTCAAGGAGGCCCACGGCGGCGAGGTCACCATCCTCACCGTCGGTCCCGAGAAGGCCACCGAGTCGATCCGCAAGGCGCTGTCGATGGGCGCCGACAAGGCGGTGCACGTCACCGACGAGGCCATCCACGGTTCCGACGCGATCGCCACCGCCAAGGTGCTCGGCGCCGCGCTCGGCTCGATCGAGTGGGACGTCGCGATCGCCGGTTCGGAGGCCACCGACGCCCGCGGCGCGGTGGTGCCGGCGCTGCTGGCCGAGGTGCTCGGTGCACCGCAGCTCACCCAGGCCCGCAAGGTCACGATCG
>CAZZZE010000234.1:0-4679 GCA_964658365.1 uncultured Jatrophihabitantaceae bacterium | reverse complement strand
GGATGACCAGGCTGCGGACGTCGCCGATGTTGGCCACGTGGCTGTGCAGCTCGAGGGCCTCGACGAAGCGCTTGCCCGCCTCGACGCCGCCGGCGATCTCGAAGGCCAGCACGCCGCCCACCCCGAGCGGCGCGTACTTCTGCGCACGCGAGTGCCACGGGCTCGACGGCAGCCCGGCGTAGTTCACCGAGAGCACCTCGTCGCGCTGCTCGAGCCACTCGGCGACGGCTTGGGCGTTCTGGACGTGCCGCTCGACGCGCAGGCTGAGCGTCTCGATGCCCTGGGCCAACAGGAAGGCGTTGAACGGCGCGATCGAGGACCCGAGGTCGCGCAGCAGCTGCACGCGGGCCTTGAGGATGTAGGCGAGATTCGCGCCGAGCGGGGAGCCGACGCCGAGATCGCGGGCGTAGACGAGACCGTGGTAACTGTCGTCGGGGGTGTTGTAGTTCGGGAAGCGCTCGGGATCGGCGGCGTAGTCGAAGCGGCCGGCGTCGACGATCACGCCGCCGATGGCCGTGCCGTGCCCGCCGAGGTACTTCGTGGCCGAGTGCACGACGATGTCGGCACCGTGCTCGATCGGGCGGATGAGGTACGGCGTGGCGATCGTGTTGTCGACGACGAGCGGGACGCCGGCCTCGTGGGCCACGGCCGCCACGGCCTCGATGTCCAGGACGTCGATCTGCGGGTTGCTGATCGTCTCGGCGAAGAAGGCCTTGGTGTTCGGCCGGACGGCCGCGCGCCACTGCTCGGGGTCGTCGGGGTCGGTGACGAAGCTGACCGTGATGCCCAGCTTGGGGAAGGTGTAGTGGAACAGGTTGTACGTGCCGCCGTAGAGACGGGCGCTGGACACGATGTGGTCGCCGGCCTCGGCGAGGTTGAGCAGGGCGATGGTCTCTGCGGCCTGGCCGCTCGAGGTCAGCAGCGCGCCGACGCCACCCTCGAGCGAGGCGACGCGGTCCTCGACCGCGGCCTGGGTCGGGTTCATGATGCGCGTGTAGATGTTGCCGAACTTCTTCAGCGCGAAGAGGTCGGCGGCGTCGTTGGTGTCCTCGAAGGTGTAGGACGTCGTCTGATAGATGGGCAGCGCCCGGGCGTGGGTGGCGCTGTCGGGCGTCTGGCCCGCGTGCACCTGGCGGGTCTCGAATGACCAAGCGTCGGACATGGTGGCCTCCTGGGCCTCGAAGATCGATGTCTAGCGGTTCAGTCGACAATGCTGCCATGGCTGGCTAGGGGTGCGTCAACGGGCGGCGGCCCGCTTGTACTGGCGGACGGCGAGCGGCACGAAGACGGCCAGGATGCCGACGATCCACAGCAGCGTGTAGATGATCGGATGATGCAGCGACCACGGGTGATCGGGTAACGGGCTGCTGCCGGTGTTGCCGAACAGCTGGCGCGCCGACTGGGTCACCGCGGACACCGGGTTCCAGTTGGCGATCGTCCGCAGCACGGTCGGCAGGTTGTTGGTCGGCACGAAGGTGTTCGCGACGAAGGTCATCGGGAAGATCACGATGAACGAGGCGTTGTTGACGACCTCGGGGGTGGGGACCACGAGCCCGACGACGGCCATGATCCAGGACATCGCGTAGGCGAACAGCAGCAGCAGGACGAAGCCGGCCAGTGCCTCGCCGACCGACGTGCGGATGCGCCAGCCGATGATCAGCCCGGTCGTGGACATGACGACGATGACCAGCACGTTGTTGAGGACGTCGCTGGTCGTGCGGCCCACGAGCACCGCCGAGCGGGCCATCGGCAGGGACCGGAACCGGTCGATGATGCCCTTCTGGATGTCGTCGGCGAGCCCGGCCCCGGTGAGCGTCGCACCGAAGATGACCGTCTGGGCGAAGACGCCCGGGATCAGGTACTCGCGGTAGCCGACGCCCGGTGGCGCGGCGATAGCGCTGCCGAAGACGTAGCCGAACAGCAGGATGAACATGATCGGCGAGACCGTCGAGAACACCAGCAGGTCGGGCACCCGCTTGATCTTGATCAGGTTGCGCTTGGCCACGATCGCACCGTCCACCAGCGCCTTGCGCACGCCGGCCTTCGGCGGCGTGAACGCGGGGTCGTCGAGGGCGCTCATGGCTTCGCTCCGGTCAGCTCGGGCTTCGGGTCGGGCTCGTCCTCGGTGCGATGCCCGGTGAGGGTGAGGAAGACGTCGTCGAGCGTGGGGCGGCGCAGCGCGACGTCCTGCAGGGCGACGCTCGCGGCGTCGAGACGGCGCAGCGCCTCGGTGAGCGTGGCCGCGCCGCCGGTGACCGGCGCGGTGAGCCGCCGGGTGTGCTCGTCGACCTCGACCGTGCCACCCTCGGCGAGCTGGGCCAGCACATCGCGTGCCGTGGGGATCTCGGCCGGGGCCGACACGACCACCTCGACCCGCTCGCCGCCGACCTGGCTCTTCAGCTCGTCGGCCGTGCCCTCGGCGATGGCGCGGCCGTGGTCGATGACGACGATGCGGTCGGCGAGGCGGTCGGCCTCCTCGAGGTACTGCGTGGTCAGCAACAGGGTGGTGCCGCCGCTGACCAGCTCGCGGATGACGTCCCACATCTCGGTGCGGCTCCGCGGGTCGAGGCCGGTGGTCGGCTCGTCGAGGAACAGGACCGGCGGCGAGGCGACGAGGGCCCCGGCGAGGTCGAGGCGGCGGCGCATACCGCCGGAGTACGTCTTGGCCGTCCGGTCGCCGGCGTCGGCCAGCGAGAAGCGCTCGAGCAGCTCGTGTGCGCGGTCGCGGGCGCCGCGCCGGCCCATGCCGTACAGCCGGCCGATCATGTCCAGGTTCTCGAAGCCGGTCAGGTATTCATCGACCGCCGCGTACTGACCGGACAGCCCGATCCGCGCCCGCACGTCGGCCGGTCGCGAGCGGACGTCGACGCCGGCCACCGTGGCCGTGCCGCCGTCGGGTTCGAGCAGGGTTGTCAAGATGCGCACGGCGGTGGTCTTGCCGGCGCCGTTGGGCCCGAGCAACCCCAGCACGGTGGCCTCGGGGACGGCGAGGTCCAGCCCGCCCAGCGCGGTGAGCGCGCCGTAGGTCTTGACCAGGCCGTGGGCCTCGATGACATCGGTCATGAGGTAGAGCCTAGGGATGGGGTAGGACTCAAATCAGCTCGACGGCGTCGGCGATGGAGTCCAGTACCTGGCCGGGTCGCCACGGATAGCGGTCGATGTCGGGGCGGTGGGTCGAGCCGGTGAGCACCAGGATCGTGTCGACGCCTGCCTCGATGCCGGCCAGCACGTCGGTGTCCATGCGGTCGCCGACCATCACCGTCGACTCGGAGTGCGCCTCGATCTTGTTCAGTGCGCTGCGCAGCATCATCGGGTTGGGCTTGCCCACGAAGTACGGCTCGCGGCCGGTGGCCTTGGTGATCATCGCCGCGACCGAGCCGGTGGCCGGCAGCGGACCCTGCTCGGAGGGACCGGTGACGTCGGGGTTGGTGGCGATGAAGCGCGCGCCGTTGCCGATCAGCCGGATGGCCCGCGTGATGGCCGAGAAGGAGTAGGTGCGGGTCTCGCCCAGCACCACGAAGTCGGGAGCTCGGTCGGTGAGCACGTAGCCGACGTCGTGCAGCGCGGTGGTCAGGCCCGCTTCGCCGATCACGTACGCCGAACCGCGGGGCAGCTGGTCGTCCAGGAAGGTGGCGGTGGCCAGGGCCGACGTCCAGATCGCGTCCTCAGGAACCTGCAGCCCGGACGCCGCCAGGCGCGCCGAGAGGTCGCGCGGGGTGAAGATCGAGTTGTTGGTCAGGACGAGAAACTTGCGCCCGCGTTCCTGCAGCCGGGCCAGGAACTCCGCGGCGCCGGGGACGGCGTGCTCCTCGCGCACGAGCACGCCGTCCATGTCCGAGAGCCAGGCGTCCGCCGCACCGCGCATGGGGTCAGTGTGCCCGTGAGCCGCGCCGGACGCGCAGCAGCAGCACCGAACGTGCCGCCATGGAGACCTCGGCGACGGCAAGGGTGTTCCCGGCGGGCACGCCGCCGGCCTGAGTGGTGTCGACGACCGGCTCGTAGCCGTCGCTCCACGGCGGACCGGGCAGGCAGAAGGCGCGCTCGTCGTCGCCGGAGTGCAGCAGCAGCAGGAACGAGTCGTCGACGATCGCCTCGCCGCGCCGGTCGCGGTGGCGCAGCCGGCGGCCGTCGAGGTACATGCCGAGCGTGCGCAGCGAGCGGTCGAACCAGTCGCCGTCGGCGAGCTCGCGCCCGTCGGGATGGAACCAGGCGAGGTCCTTCGTCGACCCGGAGCCGTCCTCGGCCGGCACCTCGCGGCCCTCGAAGAACGCGCTCTGCCGCAGCACCGGGTGCGCGCGACGCAGGGCGAGCAACCGGCGCACCAGCGCCAGCATGTCCCCGGCGGGCTCCTCGGCGCGCGTCCAGTCCACCCACGAGATCTCGTTGTCCTGCGCGTAGGCGTTGTTGTTGCCGCGCTGCGTGCGCCACATCTCGTCGCCGGCGACCAGCATCGGCGCCCCGGTCGAGAGCAGCAGCGTCGAGAGCAGGTTGCGGGCCTGGCGCCGGCGCAGCGTCTGGACCGCCGGCGGGGCCGGGTCGCCTTCGGCGCCGCCGTTGAAGGAGCGGTTGTCGTCGGTGCCGTCGCGGTTGTCCTCGCCGTTGGCCTCGTTGTGCTTGCGCTCGTAGGAGACGAGGTCGCGCATCGTGAAGCCGTCGTGCGCGGTGACGAAGTTGATCGA
>CAZZZE010000233.1:0-4691 GCA_964658365.1 uncultured Jatrophihabitantaceae bacterium | reverse complement strand
CGCGATGACGACCCGGACTTCCCGGGCCACATCAACTACCAGACGTACGGCGAGATGCCCCAGCGCGGGTTCTACCGACGGTGGTTGGAGACGCTGACCAAGAACGACGGTTCGCAAGCCGGCTCCCGATGAGCGGAGTGGCCGCTCTGGCCTACATGGGGCTGTCCGTGAGCGACCCGCAGGCCTGGCAGGCGTTCGGTGCCGACGTACTCGGTATGCAGCCGGTCGAGGCGGACGGCGCCCGCTACCTGCGCATGGACGAGCGCGCGTGGCGGATCATGCTCGAGCCCGGCGAGCCGGGGCTGAGCTTCATGGGCCTCGAGATGACCGACGACGCGAGCCTCGAGGCGCTGTGCGCCACGCTGGATGCCGCCGGCCACGCGGTGAAGATGATGCCCGAGCTCGCCGAGGCCCGCCTGGTCCATCAACTGGCCCGCGTCGAGGACCCCGAGGGCAACATCGTCGAACTGGTGACCTCGCCGCGCTCGACCTACGTCCCGTTCCGCTCGCCGACCGGCGCCCGGTTCGTGACCGGCCCGTTCGGCCTCGGCCACATCGTGCTGGGCTGTGCGCACTTCGACGCCTCGCTACGCTTCTACACCGAGCAGCTGGGCTTTCGGGTCAGCGACCGCATCAACGGCACGAGCTTCCTGCGCGTCAACGGGCGGCACCACACGGTCGGTCTGGGGCCGGCCGGGGGTCGGCGGCGTACCGGGCTCGGCCACTTCATGGTGCAGGTCGAGGAACTCGACATGGTGGGCGCGGCGCTCGACCAGGTGACCGACGGCGGCGGCACGCTGCAGAAGACGCTCGGCCGGCACACGAACGACCAGATGGTCTCCTTCTACGTGTTCGGGCCCGACCACATCAGGCTGGAGTACGGCTACGGCGCCCGCACGGCGGACCCGGAATGGCGCGTCGGCGCCTACGACCGCCCGAGCGCATGGGGACATCGCATCGTCGCCTCCTGACCCGGCACACCATCGGAATCCGCATTCACTGACGAAAGGGAACCACCGTGGGCGCAGCCCAGCCAGACCTCAGCTTCGAGGCAACGAGTCGTACCGCCGTGATCGACGGGCGGACGCTGCACTACAACGAGGCCGGCGAGGGCCCGGTCGTGGTCGCTCTGCACGGTGGCGGTCCCGGCGCGAGCGGCTACGACAACTACCACCTCAACCTGCCCACGCTGACCAAGCACTTCCGGGTGCTCTGCGTCGACCTGCCCGGCTACGGCCTGTCGGAGTCCAATCTCGAGGGCAACCACTACGCGAACTCGGCCAAGGCGATCGTCGGCCTGCTCGACCAGTTGGGGATCGAGAAGGCGCACTACCTGGGCAACTCGATGGGTGGCGGCGTCTCGCTGCGCACCGCGCTGAACTACCCCGAGCGGGTCGACCGGATGGTGCAGATCGCTCCGGGCGGGGCCAACGTCTCGCTGTTCAGCGCGGATCCGAGCGAGGGTGCGCGGGTGATGCGGGCGTTCTACGACGAGCCGGGTCCGAGCCGCGAGAAGATGGCCGCGTTCCTGCGGGTGCTCATCCACGACCCGGCTCTGGTGACCGAGGAACTCATCGACGCCCGGTACGCGGCCGCCGTCAAACAGGGCAAGCAGCAGGCCATGAACAAGGCGCTGGGCACCGTCGAGCAGCGCTCGGTCCCCAAGCACGAGGACCCGGAGCGCCAGTTGTGGCGGCACCTGGAAGAGGTCCCGCACCCGACCCTGCTGGTCTGGGGTCGCGACGACCGCATCAACCTGGTGGGCGCCGCATTCCTGCCGCTCAAGCGGCTGCAGAACGCCAGCCTGCACGTCTTCGGCAACTGCGGTCACTCGGTGCAGATCGATCGCGCCGAGGACTTCAACACGCTGGCCATCGAGTTCTTCAACCGCCAGACGCCGAAAGCCTGACCTTCACCGATCGACGATCCCAGGAGCAGACCAATGTCCGTGGTCTCACCGCACGTTCCGGCTGTCGCGCAGGGCAGCGTCTCCAGCGGCTCCCGCGTCTCGCGCGATGTCCTCTACGACCTCGAGCAGTTCCTCTACTACGAGGCCGAGTTGCTCGACGACCGCCGGTTCTCGGAATGGTTCGCGCTCACGGCGGACGACATCCGGTACTGGATGCCCTTGCGGACCAACCGGTCCCGACGCGAGCAGCACCTGGAGGTCGGCAGCCGTGGCACGGTGTCGCTGTTCGACGACGACAAGCGCTCGCTGCGCTGGCGCGTCGACCAGCTCGAGACCGGGACGCACTGGGCGGAGGATCCGCCCAGTCGCACGCGGCACCTCGTGTCGAACGTCCGGGCGACCCTGCGCGACGTCGCGAACGAGTACGACGTGAAGTCCAACTTCCTGTGCTACCGCAACCGCAACGACGTCGAGACCGACATCTGGGTCGGCCAGCGCACGGACGTCATCCGGGCGACTGACGAGGGCCGGTTCCTGATCGCCGATCGGGTCGTGCTGCTCGACCAGAACGTCGTCACTTCCAAGAATCTGAGCGTGATCCTGTGAACGAAAACACCCGCACGACGAGGCGCGCCGACACCGACTACGACGTGGTCGTCGTCGGTGCCGGCAACGCCGCCATCTGCGCGGCACTCGCCGCTCGGGAACGTGGCGCGTCGGTGCTCGTGCTCGAGAAGTCGCCCAAGTCCGAGCGGGGCGGGAACACCGCGTTCACCGCCGGCGCGATGCGCACGGTGTACAACGGCGTCGACGACCTGCGCGAGCTGATCCCCGATCTGTCGCCGGAGGAGATCGAGTCGACCGACTTCGGTTCCTACTCCGCGGCGCAGTTCGCCGACGACGTCTCCCGGGTGACGGAGTACCGCGCCGATCCGGATCTCGCCAACCTGCTGGTGAGCGAGAGCCACTCGACCCTGGCCTGGATGCGGCAGAAGGGGGTCCGCTTCGCGGGCGCCTACGGGCGGCAGGCGTTCAAGGTCGACGGTCGCTTCAAGTTCTGGGGCGGGCTGACCGTCGAGGTCGTGGGCGGCGGGGCCGGCCTCGTCGATCAGGAGCACGAGATCAGCCTGGCCAACGGCGTGGAGATCCGCTACGACGCTGCCGTGCGCGAGCTGCTGGCCGATGTCGACGGCGTCTACGGCGTCCGCGCCGTCATCGACCGCACCGAGGTGGACATCCACGCGTCCGCGGTCGTCCTGGCCTCCGGCGGCTTCCAGGCGAACGTCGCCTGGCGGACGCAGTTCCTCGGGCCGGGCTGGGACTTGGCCAAGGTTCGCGGAACGCGGTTCAACACCGGCGACGGGCACCGCATCGCGATGGACATCGGCGCCTCGCCGGCCGGTCACTGGTCGGGCTGCCACGCCGTCGGCTGGGACCGCAACGCTCCGGAGTTCGGTGACCTCGCCGTCGGCGACGGCTACCAGAAGCACAGCTACCCGTTCGGCATCATGGTCAACGCCACGGGCAAGCGTTTCGTCGACGAGGGCGCGGACTTCCGCAACTACACCTACGCCAAGTACGGCCGGGTGATCCTGGAGCAGCCCGAGCAGTTCGCCTGGCAGATCTTCGACCAGAAGGTCGTCCACCTGCTGCGCGACGAGTACCGGATCCGCGAGGTCACCAAGGTGCAGGCGAACTCGATCGAGGAGCTCGCGCACAAGCTGGACGGCGTCGACCCCGAGGGGTTCATCCGCGAGATCGCGGCCTACAACGAGGGCGTGGCCACCGACATCCCGTTCGACCCCACGGTCAAGGACGGCCGGTGCGTCCGAGGGGCGGCGGTGCCGAAGTCGAACTGGGCCAACACCCTGGACGAGGGCCCGTTCATCGCCTTCCAGGTCACCTGTGGCATCACCTTCACCTTCGGCGGCCTGCGCGTCACGCCCGCCGACAGCCAGGTCGTCGACAACGAGGGCCGACCGATCAACGGGCTGTTCGCCGCCGGCGAGATCATGGGTGGGTTGTTCTTCCACAACTACCCGGGCGGCACCGGACTGACCGCAGGATCGGTGTTCGGGCGGCGCGCGGGCTACGCGGCTGCGACGGCCGTCGAGCCGACGTTGCCCCGCGCCCTGAGCATGTCCTGACGCACCAGCCCGGTCGAGGAAGGACACAGGTGTCCACAACGCCAGATCCACCCGACGTCGACCCGAGTGCGATCGTCGGTGCCGGCGAGCGTCGGGATGCCATCGAGAACCTGCTCTTCCGCTACGCACAGCTCGCGGACGACCTGAACGCTGCCGGCGTAGCGGAACTGCTCAGCGCGGCGGTCGTCCGGATCGGCGAGCGCGAAGTCGTCGGCGTGCCGCGCCTTGTCGAGCTCTACGGCGGCATGTTCGCCGGAACGCCGGACGGTCGCCACCTGCTGAGCAACATCGCGATCACGGCGACGGCCACCGGCGCCGAGAGCAGTTGCCGCTACCAGCGCTGGAACGTCAGCCCGCCGACGCTGGCCTCGATGGGCCGCTACGACGCCACGTTCACCGTCGACGCCGGCCGCTGGTCGTTCACCTCGCTACGGATCGTCCGGGAATGGGCCGCGGCGTAGCAGCCCGATCAGCGTGCCGGGTCAGCCCAGCCGGTAGATGCGGGTCGCGGTCTCACTGAACAGCAGCTGCCGCTCGGCCGGCGTGTACCGCGCCGAGATGCGCTTGAACGCATTCCACATCGTGCGGTAGGAGCCCGACCGGAGGTCGGGCGGCGCGTTGCTCTCGAACAGGCA
>CAZZZE010000232.1:0-4705 GCA_964658365.1 uncultured Jatrophihabitantaceae bacterium | reverse complement strand
AGCACCAGGGCCACCCCGGCGTCCTCGCGCATATAGGCGATGCGCTCGGCCGGGTAGGCGGGGTCGAGCGGCACGTACGCGCAGCCCGCGCGCCACGTGGCCAGGGCCGCCACCACGAGGTCGGGCGTGCGGCTGACCGCGAGGCCGACGAGCGCGCCGCGCTCGGTCTGCGCGGCAAGCTCCTCGGCCAGCGCGCCGGAGCGCCGCCACAGTTCGGCGTACGTCAGCGGCTCGTGTCCGGCGCCGCGGACGGCGATCGCTTCGGGCCGGGCGCGGACGGACTCGGCGATCAGCTCGAGGGTGGTGCGCGCCGGCTGCGCCCCGAAGCGGGCACCGTCGCGCAGTACGCGCTCGTGCTCGGTCGGTGCGAGCACGGGCAGGTCGGCGGGAGCGGTCGTCGGGGCTGCGACGGCGGCGTCCAACACCGCGCGCACCCGCTCGAGCATCGCCGCGCCGGTGGCGTCGTCGAACAGGTCTGCGTCGTACTCGACAGTGAGCCGCAGGTCGTCGCCCACGTCGGCGAAGACGAACGACAGGTCGAAACGCGCGTAGGCCGCCTCGACCTCGTAGGGGCTCAGCGCTGCCGTCCCCAACCGCACCCCGGCCTGGTCGGCCGGCTGCATGTTGATCATGACCTGGAACAGCGGATTGCGGCCGAGTTCGCGTTGTGGGCGCAGCTCCTCGACGAGCCGTTCGAAGGGGATGTCCTGGTTGGCCTGCGCCGAGCGCAGCGTGGCGGCGCTGCGGTCGACGAGCTCGCCGAAGGTGGCGGCGTCGGACAGATCGAGGCGCAGCACGAGGGTGTTGGCGAACAGCCCTACCGACCGGGCGACCTCAGGACGGGCGCGGCCGGCCACGGCGGTGCCGACGACAACATCATCCTGTGCCGCCAGGGCGCCGAGCACGGTGGCGCAGGCCGCATGCAGCACCGCGAAGGGCGTGGCGCCGCGGTCGCGGGCCACGGCGCGCACGCCGTCGGCGAGGTGACGACCCAGCGCGCCGGTGCAGCGGCGTCCCGGGCTGGTCTCGGTGGGCCGGTGCGGCCGGTCGGTGGGCAGGTCGAGCACCGGCGGCGCACCGGCGAGCTGGGCTCGCCAGTGGTCGAGCTGGCTGCCCAACGCGGCGTCGTCCAGCGTTCGGCGCTGCCACACCGCGAAATCGGGATACTGCAACGGTGCTGCGCCGAGCACGCCCGGATCGCCGCCGGCCGAGTACAGCTGCGCCAGCTCGCCGATCAGCACGTCGAGCGACCACCCGTCGACGACGAGGTGGTGCAGGCGGAGCACGAGCAGCGCGTCGCCGCCGGACAGCGGGTGGAACGCCGCGGTGGCGAGCGGGCCGCCTTCGAGATCGAACGGTAGGAGCGCCTCCTCGGCGATCGCCGCGCGGGCTGCGGCCTCGTCGGCCGGCGCGTGTACGGCCACCGGCCAGCGCGCGGCGTCCAGGACCAGCGCGGTCGGGGTGCCGTCGTCGGCAACCAGCACTGTGCGCAGGCTGTCGTGGCGGGCTGCGAGCGCATCGAGCGAGCGCTGGAGCACGTCGAGGTCGAGTCCGCCGTGCACCCGGTAGACCCGGCGGACCGTGTAGACCGGCCGGCCGCGCTCGAGCTGTTCGAGGAACCACATGCGTTCCTGCGCCCACGACAGCGGGAACGCAGTGGCGTTGTCGATGGCACCGTCGGTAGCGATGCGCCGGGTGCTGCGTTCGACCGGGCGCAGCCCGCTGTCCGACGCGTTCTCGCGGGCCTGCTCGACCGCGCGGGCCAGCGCGCCCAGGGTCGGCGTCTCGAACACCGCCCGCAGGTCGAAGGTGAAGCCGAACGAGCGGGCGACCGCGCTCACCAGTCGAACCGCGAGCAGCGAGTGACCGCCGAGCCGGAAGAAGTCGTCCTCCACCCCGATCTCGGTCACCCCGAGCAGCTCGGTCCACAACCGGGCGAGTTCCTGCTCGGTCGGCGTCTGCGGGGTGTGGCCACGGCCGCCGGCCCGCGACTCGATCGGCGCCGGCAGCGCTGCGAGGTCGAGCTTGCCGTTGGCTGTCACCGGCAATCGTGGCAGGACCTGCACCGACGTCGGTGCCATGTAGGCCGGCAGGCGCGAGCGGGCCGCTTCGGCAAGCTCGGCCACCACGCGGGCTCGGACGGTGGCGAGGTCCGCCGCCGCCGCCGGATCGTTGGTGAGCCGGTCCGCCACGGCGGACGGGAAGCGCACCGGTGCGTCGTCGTGGGTGAATGCGGCATCGACGCCGGCGCCGTCGCGCAGCACCGAAAGTTCGAGGTGGTAGCCGTGCCGCGCGGCGAGCTGCCACAGCTGCTCGAGGTCGATCGGCGTCCCGGTCGGCGCTGCACCGAAGCCGAGCGTCGCTGCCGCGCTCAGGTCGGCCGCGGCTCGCAGGTCGGGAATTCCTTGCACGCCGACGGGTCCGCCGTCCTGCAGCAGCGCCTCGAGGGCGTCGACGTCCGTCCACGCCGTCCACTGCGCGACGTCCTGCAGCGCGATCGCAGCGGTGTGCAGGACGACGTCATAGCGGAACGAGGTCATCTCGTTCACGGCTGCCCCGCGCTTCGGCAGCGCCTGCACGTGCCGGACACCGGCGAGGCCGGTGAACAACGCCGGGTCGACGAGCAGCTCCCGGTCGAGGGCGCAGCGGTCCTCGACGCGCAGGCGCAGCTCGCCGGGCGAGCGGGCCTCGCGGTGGGCGTTCTCGGTGTGCAGGGCGAACGCGGCCTGGCGCCGCAGGTCCCGCACATCGCCGACGAACACCCGGCCTGCGGGTGCCAGCACCGCCACGGCGCGGCGCAGGACGTCGAGCAGGTACTCGCCCGACGGGAAGTACTGGACCACCGAGTTGGCGATCACGACGTCGAATCCGTCGCCGACGCTCGCTGCGTCGACCGCATCAGCCGGCAGGGAGCGGACGTCGACGGTCGAGGTGGTAGCGAGCCGGCGCAACCGCGCGGCGACGTCGGCCGAGAAGTCGGTGGCCACGTAGCGCTCGACGCCGGGTGCGAGCCGCCACAGGAGCAGGCCCGTGCCGGAACCGATCTCCAGGATCGAGCGCGCGCCCAGGGCGGCGATGCGTTCGACCGTGGTGTCCACCCACTCGCGCATGTCGGCTGCGGAGATCGGCCGCCCGGTGTAGGAGCTGGCCCAGCCGGAAATGTCGAAGTACGGGTCGTCGCCGCCCGGCCCGGCGTACGTCTGCTGCCAGACCGACTGCCAGGCCGCCACCTCGTCGGGCGCGGACCCGGCCTCGAGACCCTCGCGCAGCAGGACGTACGCGGCCAGCACGAGCTCACCCGACGGCGCCGGCGTCAGCACGACATGGCAGCGCGCGACATCGGCCGACTCGGCCAACACCGACTCGATCTCGCCCAGCTCGACCCGGAAGCCGCGCAGCTTCACCTGGCGGTCGATGCGGCCGACGTAGTCGAGCTGCCCGGCGGACTTCCAGCGCACGAGGTCACCGGTGCGGTAGGCCCGTCCGTCCGGCGCGAGGTCGGATGCGATGAACCGCTCGGCGGTGAGGTCCGGACGTCCGACGTAACCGCGCGCCAGCTGCACCCCGGCGAGCAGCAGCTCGCCCGGCACGCCGGTCGGCAGCGGGCGGCCCTGCTCGTCGACGACGTAGGTCTGCACGTTGTCGATGGGCGCTCCGATGAGCACGGGATGCGCGAGGCCGGGCCGGCACTGCGACCACGTGACGTCGATCGACGCCTCGGTCGGGCCGTACAGGTTGTGCAGTTCGGCGTTGGGCAGCAGGTCGAAGAATCGCTCCTTGGTCGCGAACGGCAACGCCTCGCCCGAGCACATGACCGCCCGCAAGGTGCTGCCCGGCAGCGCGACGCGCGTGCCGTCGAGGAACGCGGCCAGCATCGACGGGACGAAGTGCATGACGCTGACCCGCTCGCGGGCGATGACGTCATGCAGGTAACGCGCGTCGCGGTGCCCGTCGGGGCGGGCCAGGAAGAGCCGCGCCCCGAACAGGAGCGGCCACAGCACTTCCCACACCGACACGTCGAAGCTGAGCGGCGTCTTCTGCAGCACCGTGTCGTCACCGGTGAGCGCGAAGGCCCGCTGCATCCATTGCAGCCGGTTGACCACACCGCGGTGCTGGAGCTGTACCCCCTTCGGGCGGCCGGTCGAGCCCGACGTGTAGATCACGTACGCGAGCTGATCAGCATCGTGCGCGACCAGTGGCGGGGTCACCGGCTGCGCTGCGAGGATCGCGTCCAGGTCGTCGACGAGCACGGTGTGCGCCACTCCCGGCAGGCTGGCCAGCAACGCCGACTCGGTGATCAGCACCTGGGCCCCGCAGTCGTCGACCATGTAGGCCAGGCGGTCGGCCGGATACTCGCTATCGAGCGGGACGTACGCGCCGCCGGCCTTCAACACGGCCAGGACGGCGATCTCCATGGCCACCGAGCGGCGCACCGCGACCGCGACCGGCACGTCGCGCCCGACACCGAGGGACACCAACCGGTGCGCCAGCGCGTTCGTCCGCTCGTCGAGCTCGCGGTAGGTGAGCGACGTCGACTCGTCGGCCACCGCCGGGGCGTCGGGCGTCCGCCCGGCCTGCGCGGCGATCAGTTCATGCAGGCAGCCGTCCGGGATCGGCGCGGCGGTCGCGTTGACGTCGTCGACGAGCCGCTGCCGCTGGCCGTCGGGCAGCAGGTGGATCGACGACAGCGCCCGAGTCGGGTCGG
>CAZZZE010000231.1:0-4709 GCA_964658365.1 uncultured Jatrophihabitantaceae bacterium | reverse complement strand
GCTCGTAGACCCGGCCGAGCACGTCGGCCACGATGTCGTCTGCCGTGACGGCGTCCCCGCTCAGTGCCGCCGCGAGCCGCAGAAGCGGTCGCTGCTCGTCGGTCATGAAGCTGACGAAGTCCACGCCTGCCTGCCGATCGTCTGTCACATATGTCAACGCCCGAAACTGGTCCGGCGTTGCAAGAACATCTGAGTCAGTCAGAGGGTGCGTCAATAGCTCTGCAGCGACGAAACCGCCGCTACCGCCATTAGCGTGCTGCAACGGGCCGTCGCCTGGTTCGCCGCCCGCACCGTCACCGTCGAACGAGTCCTGTCCGACAACGGCAGTTGCTACCGCTCACGCCTGGCGCGACGCCTGCGCCGAGCTCAACGTGACCCATAAACGCACCAGGCCCTACCGCCCGCAGACCAACGGCAAGATCGAACGGTTCCACCGCACCCTCGCCGTGGCTGGGCCTACGCCCGCTGCTACGAGTCCGACACGCCCGCCGCGAAGCACTACCGGCCTGGCTGCACTTCTACAATCACCACCGAGCCCACAGCGCCATCGGAGCCCTACCGCCGATCAGCCGCCTGACCAACCTCTCTGGACATCACACCTAGGACAGGCTGACGAGCGACAACGGCAGGGACTCCAGGCCGAGAAAGTTTCCCTGTGCGGTCGGAGGTGCGTACCGCGCGGGCCCGTCGGGCCAGAATCGGGCCTGCGTCACCATCACCCCGGCCAGCACCTGGAGCTCGTGTTGTGCCAGGGGCGCCCCGATGCACCGATGGATTCCCCAGCCGAAGCTGAAGTGGCGACTGCGTTCGCGATCGAGTGCGATGCGCAGCGGTTCCGGGAACTGCCTCTCGTCGATGTTGGCGGCGCCGAAGATGACCATCACCTTGTCGCCGGCGCGCATAGTCGTCGTGCCCATCGTGACGTCACGGGTGAGGGTGCGAAAGAAGCGGCTGACCGGGCTGCTGATGCGCAGGCTCTCCTCGACGAGAGCTGGGATCAACTTCGGCTCGGCACGGATGCTCTGCTGCAACTCCTGATCGTCGGCGAGGTCCTTGATCAGCGCCGCGCCGGCCATCAACGTCGTGTCGTGGCCGGCGAAGATCGCGCCGTTCACCGCAGCCACCAGCACCTCGTCCGAGATGGGGAGCCCGTTGAGAGTGGCGCTCAGCGAAGCGGTGAGCAGGTCGTCGCGCGGATGCGCGCGACGGGACTCGACCTCGAGGCGGCTCATTTCCATCAGCCGGAAGAAGTCCTCCACCGAGTTGTGTGCAGCCCGCGCCCCGACCTCGTACATCTCCTCGGCAGTCTCCGAGTCGATCCCGAGCAGTCGGGTGATCACCTGTACCGGCAGGCGCGCTGACACCTCACGGACGAAGTCACCACCACCCTGTTTCACATACTGCCCGACGTAGCGCTGAGTCAGCTCCTCGACGATCGGACGGTGCATGCGGACCACTCGCGGTGTCAGCCAGGCACCGAATATCTTGCGGAACACCGTGTGCTCCGGAGGATCCATCTCAATCGCGAGGGCCTTCGGAATCGCTGGATTCGCCGGCCACGAAACACCCTCTGCGGACGAGTAGACCTCATGGTTGGTGAGCGCGTCGCGCACGTCTTCGTAACGCGTGAGGATCCAGAACCCGCCGTGGGCATCGGACCACGCCGGGCCGGCGTGAGCGAGCAGCTGTTGATACTCCCCTCTGACCGACACCGCGCTCTGAGCGGGGTCCTGGTGGTCGAAGGGAATCGCGAACGCTGAGTCGGCAGCCATCGGTTAGAAGGCTAACGATTCGGGTCGACGATGTCGAGAGTGAATGTCAGGAGAATTCAGACGGTATGACGTGACCGGCTCATCCACATCGAGGGTGTAACCGTAGCTATCGTTCACCGCGCGTGCAGTGGCTCCCGCACGACCTGTGCAGGCGTGGCTGACGTACGAACATCGTGGCAGCGGGCGAGTCGATGCCCGCCTGCTGGTCCTGACCGGGCGCCGGGCTGCCGACCCTGCGAGCTCGGCTGCTCTGACGCCGCGGACAGCCCCGACGCCTACTACATCTTGTTGCACAGCCGGGGCATCGACCGAGCGCGCGCACGGCCGCAGAGCGTGTGGACGGCGCTAGGCGCGTCCGTTAGCTGACCGTCAGCGGGCTGCCGCCGACGGTCAGCGTTC
Source organism: uncultured Jatrophihabitantaceae bacterium (assembly GCA_964658365.1). GTDB lineage: Bacteria > Actinomycetota > Actinomycetes > Mycobacteriales > Jatrophihabitantaceae > Jatrophihabitans. The sequence continues at coordinate 2,538 of CAZZZE010000231.1, read as the reverse complement.
AGCGATGTGCCGAATGGGTTCGTCGGACCAGACGTGCACTTCGACATAGGTGTTGATGCGCTGGTGCCGATGTCCGGCGTAGCAGGCCGGCTTCTCAACAATTCTCGAAGAAGTCGCAGTCAGGTCGCGCCGCCACTGTACGGAGGGAAGGGACGGGCGGGTCTCAGCCCGGCAGGGCGTAGCGGCCGTCCGGCAGCGGGTCGATGAGGCCGTCGGCGACCAGGCCGTCCAGGGCGCGGGCGCGGCGCACCGCGTCGGGCCACACGACGTCGAGCGCGCCCTGCGTCACCGGGCCGGGCGCGGCGCGCAGGACGTCCAGCAGCAGCCCGCGCACCTGACGATCGGTGCCCGCGAAGGCCTGCGGGCGCGCGACCGGCCCGTCGTAGACCGGCGAGCCCGCGGCCAGCCAGGCACACCGGTCGGTGATCGGGCACGCGGCACAGCGGGGCGTGCGGGCCACGCACACCAGCGCGCCGAGCTCCATCAACGCGACCCCGAACCGTGCCGACGACGCGGCGTCCGGCGGCAGCAACGCCTCGACGGCAGCATGATCACGAGTGGCCGACGGCGGGCCGGCGTTGCCCTGCCCGAGTACGGCCCGCGCCACGACCCGACGCACGTTCGTGTCGACGACCGGGTGCCGCTGCCCGAACGCGAAGGACGCCACCGCCCGCGCGGTGTACGCGCCGACTCCGGGCAGGCCGAGCAGCTCCTCGACGGTCTCTGGCACCCGGCCGCCGAAGCGCGCGGTGATCTCGACCGCGCACGCGTGCAGCCGCAGCGCCCGGCGCGGGTAGCCGAGCTTGCCCCACATCCGCACCGCGTCGCCCGCCGCGGACGCGGCGAGGTCCGCCGGCTCGGGCCAGCGTTCGAGCCAGGCCGCGTAGACGGGCAGCACCCGCAGCACCGGGGTCTGCTGCAGCATGATCTCGCTGACCAAGATCGGCCAGGCACCGATGCCCGGCCGGCGCCACGGAAGGTCGCGTGCGGTCCGCTCGTACCAGGCCAGGACGGGTGCCGAGAGTGGTTCTGCAGCCATGACGGGCGCATCGTCGCACGCCGGCCGGGCGTCGACCGACCCGCGTCCCCGGGCGTTTCCCGCGCGTCGGCCGAACTGCCCACAGCCCGACCGGATAGCGTGAGCTCGCCATGTTTCATCCCGTCGGATCGCAGCCGCCCTCGGTGTACTGGCGACGCCGCGTGCTGTTCGTCGGCTCTACGGTTCTCGTCGTCGTCCTGCTCGTGGTCACTCTCCGGGCCGTCACCTCCGACGGTGGGTCCGCGAACACCGCGGCCGGAACAACCTCGTCGTCGTCGCGTCCGCGGGCCGCGACCTCGGCGGGGTCCTCCTCGACGTCGGCGAGCCCGACCGCCGCCGCGTCCTCGACCCACCGCTCAGGTTCCAGCTCGCCGAAGTCGGTCAAGGCGCCGTCCAGCACTCCTCCCGCCACCTGCCGCACCAGCGACCTGGCGGTGAGCGCCGTCGTGGCCACGCCGAAGTACAAGGTCGGGGCCACCCCGACGCTGGAGATGCAGGTCACGAACGTCGGCAAGGCACCGTGCGTGCAGGACCTCGCCGACAAGCAGATCGTGCTCAAGGTCTACAACGGCGAGTCCCGGGTGTGGGGCAGCCACGACTGCGAGACGCAGCCGGGAACCGCGTTGCGCACCCTGGCCGTCAACAGCCCGGTCCGGGTGACGCTCACGTGGTCGGGGCTGACGTCGAGCCCGAACAGCTGCAAGTCCCGGCAGCGGGTCGGTGCCGGGACGTACACGCTCTACGCGACGCTGTCGGGCAAGACCGGCAAGGCGGCCCAGTTCACGATCAGCTGAAGCGGTCGATGATCGACACCTCGGCCAGTCGCGAGATGCCCTCACGCACCGAGCGGGCCCGGCCCTCGCCGACACCGTCGACGATCTGCAGGTCCTCGACGGAGGCGGCGAGCAACTTCTGCAGGCCGCCGAAGTGCTCGACCACGCGGTCGAGGATGTTCGGCGGTATGCGCGGGACCCGGGCGAGCAGCCGGTAACCACGGGGGCTGACCGCGCTCTCCTGGCTCTCGGGGGTATCGGCCAGCCCCATTGCCGCGGCGACGCGGGTGAGGTCGAGCAGGTCGAGTGCCGAGAGCTGGGCGAGCTCGTCGAGCACGCGCTGGGTCGAGCGGGCTCGCCGGCCGGTGGGCACGTAGTCGCGGGCCAGGAACTCGCGGTCGGCGTCGACACCGGCCATCAGCTCGTCGAGCTGCAGGGCCAGCAGCCGGCCGTCGGTGCCGAGCTCGACGACCTGCCCGGTGACCTCGTCGGCGATGCGACGGACCATCTCGAGACGCTGCGCGACGCTGGCGGCGTCGCGAATGGTGACGAGGTCCTCGATCTCGAGCGCGGACAGCGAGTGCGACACCTCGTCGAGACGGGTCTTGTAGCGCTCGAGCGTGGCGATGGCCTGGTTGGCCCGCGACAGCAGCTCACCGCTGCTCTCCAGCACGTAGCGCAGGTCGCCGACGTAGAGGCTGATGATGCGCATCGACTGCGACACCG
>CAZZZE010000230.1:0-4734 GCA_964658365.1 uncultured Jatrophihabitantaceae bacterium | reverse complement strand
TTGAGGCTGACGACGTAGGTCTGCGGGGCGTCCAGGCGCTGCAGGCGGTTCATGTTGTAGCTGACCTGCACGACGCCGGGCACGCTGTCGCAGGCCGGCAGCGCGTAGTTCCACGACGCCTGCACCCGCGGCGAGCGCGGCAGCACCGAGGTGTCGGTGTGCAGCACGGTGGGGTTGTTGGTGTAGCCGATGGCCCCGAGGATCTCGGTCTCGGTATGCGTCGGCGCGCTGAGCATCGACAGCGCCTGGTGCGGGTGGCCGGCGATGACGGCACCGTCGAAACGGCGTACCTGGTCGGCGTCGTCGCGGATCTCGACACCGCGCCCGACCCGGGTGACGGCGCGCACCGGCGTGGACGTCTGCACCGAGGTCAGACTCTTCGCCGCCTTCTCGACGTATCGCGCCGAACCGCCGGTGACGGTGTACCAGGTCGGCGCTCCGGTGACGCGAAGCATGCCGTGGTTGTCGAGGAAGGTGAACAGGTAGCGGGCTGGGTAGTCGCCGGCCCCGGTCGGTGCGGTGGACCAGACCGCGGCGATCAGCGGCGTCATGAAGTGCGTCTCGAAATAGGCCGAGAAGCGGTGCCGGCGCAGGAAGTCGCGGATGGTCAGCTCGTGCTCGTCGCCGGCCAGCACGTCGTGCGCGCGGCGGTGGAAGCGCACGACCTCGGTCAGCAGCGTGAGGTAGCGCGGGTTGGTCAGCGCGCGGGCGCTAGGCATTAGCCCGGAGACACCGCGGCCGCCGGCGTACTCGAGGCCGCAGCCGGCGCAGGAGATCGACATGCTCATGTCGGATTCCTGGGTTGCCACGCCCAGCTCGCGAAACAGCCGGAGCAGGTTCGGGTAGGTGCGCAGGTTGTGCACGATGAAGCCGGTGTCGATGCTGCGCAGGACGCCGTCGGTGCCGACGACGTCGTGGGTGTCGGCGTGCCCGCCCAGGCGATCGGCGGCCTCGTAGAGCGTGACGTCGGCCTCGCGCTGCAGCACGTAGGCGGCGGTCAGCCCCGCCACGCCGCTGCCGATCACTGCGATGCTGCGTCGGGTCACGCGCGCCGTCCTTCGATCATCCCCTGGCGCGGTGTGCGCGGGGTACACCTGGCAATTCGTGACGAGTCCGGATGGCGGTTCCGTGGCATAGGAAAGGGCGGCGGCACGGGAGGGATGTGCCGCACGCCCTTTCGAGGTCATCGTAGGCCATGAAACCGGCGCGTGAACCATCTAAGTTCGACTGTGTGTCACACACGTACTACGACCTCATCGATGAGCGCCACGGCGACGACGCGATCGTCGCCACGTACCGATCGGGTCCGGCCACGATCGGCCCGTGGGCTGCGCACCTGCAGCACGGCGGCCCGCCCAACGCCCTGGCGGTCGCGGCGGCCGAGCAGGTGGTCGCCCGGCACACGGGCCGCCGCGATCTGATCGCCCTGCGCCTGGCCACCGACTTCGTCGGTCCGGTGCCGGTGGCAGAGGTCGAGGTGCGGGCGCGCGTCGTCCGAGCCGCCCGCAGCGCGGTGCTCGCCACCGTCACGGTCGCCGCGGGCGGACGTGACTGCCTCGTCTCGCGCCTGTGGTTCGTGCGCGACGCGGACACCTCGGCGCAGGCGCCGGCGTTCGGGCCGGAGGTCGAGCTGCCCGCCGGGCGGCCCGGCCTCGACGCCGAGTTCGGCTACGGCGCGAGCCTGGAGTGGCGCCGGATGTCGGGCGGCCTGCTCGAACCGGGCCCCGGTTCGGCCTGGGCGCGCCCGGCGACGGCCCTGTTCGACGGCTACGAGTGGAGTGGCCTGGGCCGTGCGGTGCTCGTTGCCGACAGCGGCAACGGGCTGTCCTCCGAACTCGACTGGACCCGGTGGTCGTTCCTGAACGTCGACCTCGACGTCCACCTGGCGCGGCCGCTGCTCGGCGAGTGGGTGCTGCTCGACGCGGCCACCCAGCTCGGCCCGCACGGCTCGGCGCTGGCCCGCTCCACCATCTCCGACCGGCACGGTGTTGTCGGTGCCGGCCTACAGACGCTGGTCGTCGCCCCGATCCCTACACGCTGAGTAGAGTTAGTACGTGCCCCTGATCGGCTTCCCGAACCCCGTCAACGAGGTGGCCGCCCGCTGCGTCGCGGCCGGCGTGCTCGCCCTGACCGCGGCGACCCTGCTGCTCACCGCCACCCTCGGCACCGGCTGGCTGTGGCTCTCGGTGCTGCTGGCCTACGGGTTCCTCGCCCGCGTGCTGACCGGGCCGCGGCTCAGCCCGCTCGGCCAGCTCGCCACCCGCGTGCTCGCCCCGCGCATCGGGCACGAGAAGCTGGTGCCAGGACCGCCCAAGCGCTTCGCCCAGGCGATCGGCGCCACCCTGACCGTCGCGGCCGTCACGTTCCTGGCCCTCGGGCTGCCGGCGGTCACGATCGGCCTGCTCGTCGCGCTGCTGATCGCCGCCGGGCTCGAGTCGGCGCTCGGCCTGTGCCTGGGATGCAAGGCGTTCGCGGTGCTCATGCGGCTCGGCGTCATTCCCGAGCGGACCTGCGCGGCGTGTGCCGATCTCAGCCTGCGGGCGCCGCGCACCGTCTGACCAGCCGCGCTTGGCACACTGGCAGGCGTGGCCAGCACCGACACCGACGACGCCGTCGCGACGCGACCCACGTACGGGCTCGAGCTGCTCGCGGTGCTCGGAGTCAGCTACGGGCTGTCCGCGCTCACGGCCCTGCTGAGCTTCCTGCGCTCGCAGATCGTCATCCAGCACGGAATCGGGTTCAGCAAGGTCGCCACCGGCCCGATCAAGAGCGGTACCAACACCGTTCACTATCAATACCTCGACATCCTCGACCAGGTCGCGTCGATCCTGTCCGGCCTGGCGCCGGCGTTCCTTGCCGTCGTGCTGCTCCTGCGCTCACCGGCCGGCCGCGGGCTCGGTATCGGCCTGCACCGGCTCGGGCCGCGGGAGATCGGCGTCGGGCTGGGCTTCGCCGGCGTGATCGGCATCCCGGGCCTGGGGCTGGTGTACGTCGCGCGCCAGCTCGGGCTCAACGCCCAGATCGTCGTCACCAGCTTCCCCGACGTCTGGTACCGCATCCCCACCCTGCTGCTCGAGGCGTTCCAGCAGGGCATCGGCGAGGAGGTGGTGGTGTGTGCGTTCGTGCTGACCCGCCTCGCCCAGCTGGGGTGGTCGCCGTCGCGGGCCCTAGCCACCGAGTCGCTGCTGCGCGGGTCCTACCACCTCTATCAGGGCTTCGGCGGGTTCGTCGGCAACGCCGTGATGGGCCTGGTCTTCGGCTGGTGGTTCCAGCGCACGAAGCGGGTGTGGCCGTTGATCATCGCCCACGCCGTCATCGACGCGGTCAGCTTCATCGGCTACGTCTACCTGCACGGGCGGGTCAGCTGGATCTGAGTTGACCGCGTCTGCAAGGGTCGGGAAATGGCGCTCGAACTGATCCACCCGGTCCCGTCGGACGACATGGAGGGCTGGTCGCGCCAGCTGAGCCTGACCCTGATGGGCGACGTCCACGGCGAGGAGTTCCCCGCTCACGTCGCCCGGCGGCGCGCGATGCTGAGCCCCGAGCGCATGTGGGGTGCCCGCGAGCGAGGGCACTGGGTCGGCACGCTCGCGACGTTCGCGCGGACGATCACCGTGCCCGGCCCGGCGGGCACCACCGTGGAGCTGATGGCCGACGCGCTGACCGGGGTGAGCGTCGGCGCAACGCATCGCCGCCGCGGTCTGCTGCGCACCATGATCACCGAGTCGCTGCAGGCGGCGGTCGATCGCGGCGACGCGCTGAGCATGCTGCTCGCCGCCGAGTGGCCGATCTACGGCCGCTTCGGCTACGCGCCGGCCGTGGACGGGGCGTCCTACACGTTCCGCCCGCGTCGCTCGGGAGGCGTGGCCGGCGCCGACGCGCGGTCGGTGCGTCCCGTCGACCGTGTTGAGGCGGCCACCCTCGCTCCTGGAATCTTCGAACGCGCGCGTCGCCTGCGCGCAGGCCAGGTGCAGCGGCTGCCGCAGTGGTGGGACTGGTTCATCGGGGTCGACGGCGCGCCGCCGGTGGCATCGGCGCGCACCAGCTGGTTCGTCCACGAGGGGCCGGACGGGCCGGACGGCATGCTGTCGTGGCGCGCCACGCGCGACTTCGACCTCGTCGGCCCGCTCGCCGCGATCAAGGTCACCGACCTGTTCGCCGGAAGCGAGGCCGCCTACCGAGACCTGTGGGGCTACCTCGCGGGCATGGACGTCGTCGACGAGATCTCCCTCGAGGACCGCGCACTCGACGAGCAGGTCCGCTTCCTGCTCCCCGACGCTCGGGCCCTCGAGACGCGGACGGTGTTCGACGACGTCTGGCTGCGGCTGCTCGACGTCCCCGCTGCGCTCTCGGCGCGCACCTACGGTGTCGACGGCTCGCTCGTACTCGACGTCGTGGACACCGCCGGGCCGGGCTACGCGGCCGGGCGCTACGAGCTCGGGTCCGACGCCGCAGGCTCGCGGTGCGCGCGCACGACCGCGGCCCCCGACCTGCGCCTGGATCAGCGCGACCTCGCGTCGATCTACCTGGGTGGGCACCGACTGCGCGAGGTCGCCGTCGCCGGGCGGGTCGAGGAACTGACACCCGGCGCGCTCGACAGGGCGACGGCGATGTTCAGCACCGCCTTGCTGCCCGTCAACCAGACCGGCTTCTGAGCTGGGTTCAGCTGTTCGGCGCCTGGTAGGGCGGCTGCTGCGGGTACTGGTAGCCGGGGTTGCGCGGGTACTCCTGCGG
>CAZZZE010000229.1:0-4741 GCA_964658365.1 uncultured Jatrophihabitantaceae bacterium | reverse complement strand
AGGCGAACCGTTCGCGGCCTACGTGTCGCGAGCGGACGAAGCATGGTTGCTCTGACGACGCGCGACGAGTTGAAGTCGCTGGCCGACAAGGCCGGCGACGAGCTCGAGGGCGCTTCGGCGCTGGAGATCCTGGGCTGGGCCGACGAGCAGTTCGGGCCCTCCTGGGCGGTCGCCTCCTCGATGGCAGACACCGTCCTGCCCTCCCTGGCCGCGAAGGTCCGGCCCGGCGTCGACGTGCTGTTCCTCGACACCGGCTATCACTTCGCCGAGACCCTCGGCACCCGCGACGCCGCCGCGGCCACGCTGCCGATCACGGTGCGCACCATCGATCCGCAGCAGAGCGTCGCTGAGCAGGACGCCTCGTTCGGCGCGCGGCTCTACGAACGCAACCCCGACCAGTGCTGCGCGCTGCGCAAGGTGATGCCGCTGCGCAAGGCGCTCAAGGACTACAGCGCGTGGGCCTCCGGGCTGCGTCGCGACGAGGCCTCGACCCGCGCCGGCGTCAAGGTCGTCGAGTGGGACGACAGCCGAGGCATGGTCAAGCTCAATCCCATCGCGGCGTGGACGCAGGACGACGTCGACCGCTACATCGCCGAGAACGGCGTCCTGGTGAACCCGCTGCTGTTCGACGGGTACGGCTCGGTCGGCTGCGCGCCGTGCACGCGGCGCATCGCCGTCGGTGAGGACGCCCGCGCCGGGCGGTGGGCCGGTTCGAGCAAGATCGAGTGCGGCATCCACTGACACCGGAGGTGCGCTGATGGCAACTCGCGGATTCGTGGGCCGGCGACGGCCCGAGCCGGCCGGCAAGCTGCCGCCCGGGCAGTACGACGTGGGCCGCGACTTCCCCGTCCTCACCGCCGAGGCGACGCCGGTCGTGCGGCCGGACACCTGGACCTTCACCATCGACGGCCTCGTCGCGAACGAGCACACCTGGACCTGGCAGGACCTGCACGCGCTGCCGGCCGACGAGTACCGCGGCGACATCCACTGCGTCACGACTTGGTCGAAGTTCGACACCAGCTTCGGCGGCGTCAGCCTCGACCCCCTGCTCGACGCCGTCGACCCGTTGCCCACCGCGACGCACGCCTTCGTCACCTCGACGACGGGCTACACCACCAACCTCCCGCTGGGCGAGCTGCGCGACGGTAAGGCCTGGCTGGTGTGGAGCCACGAGGGCAAGCCGCTGTCCCGCGAGCACGGCGGCCCGGTGCGCCTGCTCGTCCCCCGGCTGTACTTTTGGAAGAGCGCGAAGTGGGTCACCCGCATCACCCTGCTCGACCACGACGAGCAGGGCTTCTGGGAGCGCAACGGCTACCACGACCTCGGCGACCCGTGGCTCGAGCAGCGCTACCAGGGCGATTAGCGCCGGTGGCTGATCTCGGCACCGACGCACAGTCGCGTGGGCTGCGTCGCGCGCCCGCCGGCGGCTGGCGCACGGCTGTCGTCCGCGAGGTGGCGCACCCGACGCCCTACGGCGTGCGGCTGCGTCTCGAAGTACCCGACCGCGTCGAGCACTGGCCCGGCCAGCACTACGTCATCAGGCTGACCGCCGAGGACGGCTACGTCGCGCAGCGCTCGTACTCGATCGCGTCCGACCCGGCCGACCCGCTGCTGGAGTTCTGGGTCGAGCGGCTCGCCGACGGCGAGGTGTCGGGCTTCCTGGCCGACGTCGTCGAGCCCGGTGACGAGCTCGAGATCCGCGGCCCGATCGGCGGCTGGTTCGTCTGGACCGCCACCGAGCCGATGCTCGGCGTGGCCGGCGGGTCGGGCGTCGTGCCGCTCGTGTCGATGCTGCGCCACGCGGTGCGCCTCGGGAAGCCGGCGCTCGTCAGGATCGCGGTGTCAGCTCGCACCCTGGCCGAACTGCCCTACGCGGACGAGTTCGCCGCCGCCGGTGCGCTCGTCGTCCTGTCCCGCGAGGTCTCCCCCGCCGGGCGAGCGGCCGCACGGATAACCGGCGCCGACCTCGCCGCGCTGGTGCCGCCCGACGGCCCGTGCCTGGTGTGCGGGTCGACGGCCTTCACCGGCGCCGCGGTGCGCCTGCTGACCGAGGCCGGCGTCGACGTCCACCGCATCCGGATCGAGAGCTTCGGCCCCAGCGGCTGACCCGCGCTCACCCCGTCGTCGCTACGTGAGCTGGTCGGGGTCGCAATAGCCGCGCACGCCGCCCGACGTGGCCTCGAACCCGCCTTGCTTCGCTTCGCCCGTCTCGTGCGGCACCATCGACTTATGCGCGCCGCCTACGTCTCCCCCACCGGCGGCAGCCGCGTGGTGACGTGGAGCTCGGCGCAGTTCCTGAGCCAGCTCGACGAGGCCATGCGGATCTACGTCGAGGCGATGCGCTACCCGAAGCACACCGGCACCCAGCGCGCGGTCAGCGCGCGCAAGCACGCCGGGCTCGACGGCTTCGCCTGCCGGGCCGCCGTCAGCGACGAGGGTGCGCTGATCGGGTTCGGGTACGGCTACACGACGCGCCCCGGCCAGTGGTGGCACGACCTCGTGCGCCGGGCACTGGCGCGTGAGCAGGAGGAGGCCTGGCTCGACGACGCCTTCGAGCTCTCCGAGCTGCACGTCCTGCCCGGCTACCAGGGTTGCGGGATCGGGCGGCGGGTGCTGACCGAGCTGGCCGATTCGCTGCCGCACGCGGCGATGCTGCTCTCGACGCCGGACTCCGACACGCGAGCCTTCCGGCTCTACCGCGAGACCGGCTTCGTCGACCTGGCCCGCAACTACCTCTTCCCGGGCGACGGGCGACCGTTCGCCGTCCTCGGGGCGCGGCTGCCCCTGCGCGCGAGTTGAGCTGCGACGTGGTCGACGCGGGCATGGCCATCCGGTCCGGAGACCTGGCCGGGGTGCGCGCGCTGATCGCCGCGGACCCGGGGTTCGCGACGTCCCGGTTGGGCAAGCCCCATGGCGGGCGCACACCGCTGCACCTCGTGACGGACTGGCCGGGGTTCTTCCCGAACGGCCCGCAGGTGGCGCAGCTGCTGATCGAGGCGGGCGCGGACGTCGACGCGCGCGGGCGCGACGGTACCGGCGAGACGCCGTTGCACTGGGCGGCCAGCAGCGACGACGCCGACGTCGCCCGGGTGCTCGTCGATGCCGGAGCCGACGTCGACGCGCCGGGCGGCTCGATCGGCACGGTGCTGGACAACGCCGTCGGCTACGGCTGCTGGAACGTCGCGCGGCTGGTCGTCGCGCATGGCGCCCGCGTCGATACCTTGTGGACAGCAGCCGCCCTGGGCCTGTCCGACCGCCTGCACGAGCTACTGGCCGAGCCGGCGACGGCGACTCAAGGACTGCTCGACCAGGCCTTCTGGCACGCCTGCGCCGGTGGCCAGCGGCGCGCCGCCGAACTGCTGCTGCACCACGGCGCCGACCCGGCGTTCACCCCGGACTACGGCACCGGAACCGTCCTGGACGTGGCGCGCGCACCCGGCACGCAGCGGCTCAGGCTCGTCGAATGGCTCGAGTCGCTCGGCGTGGGCGGGACGCCCGGGTCAGACCCGCTCGGGGATTGACAGCTGCGCCATGACTTCCCGGGTGGCCTTGGAGAAGTTCATGGTGATGAAGTGCAGGCCGGGCGCGCCCTCGTCGAGCAGCCGCTGGGCCAGGGCGATGCCCTGTTCGATGCCGAGTGCGCGGACGGCGCCCGGGTCGTCGTGGACGGCGTCGAACTGCTCGAGCAGGTGCGGCGGGAACGGCGCGCCGGACAGCTGCTCGGACCGCGCGATCGTGCCCATCGTGGTCACCGGCATCACTCCCGGGATGATCGGCGTGTCGCAACCCGCGGCGGCGACCCGATCGCGCAGGCGCAGGTAGTCGTCGGCGTCGAACACCATCTGGGTGATGGCGTAGTCGGCGCCGGCCGCGCACTTGGCGACCAGCATCCGGGTGTCTTCCTCGACCGACGCCGAGCGCGGGTGCTTGTAGGGGAAGGCGGCGACGCCCACGCAGAAGTCGCCCGCGTTGGCGATCAGCTCGACGAGCTCGGAGGCGTACTCGACGCCGTCGACGTGCTTGACCCAGTCACCGTTGACGTCGCCGGGCGGGTCGCCGCGCAGGGCCAGCAGGTTGGTGATGCCCCCGGCGGCGAGCCGCCCGACGATGGCCCGCAGCTCGCCGATCGAGTGGTTGACGGCGGTGAGGTGCGCGACCGGGGTCAGCGTGGTGTCCTGGGCGATGCGCTCGGTGACTGCGATGGTGTTGTCCCGAGTCGAGCCGCCCGCGCCGTAGGTGACCGAGACGAACGAGGGGCGCAACGGCTCGAGCTCGCGGATCGTCTTCCAGATGCGCCGCTCGTCCTCGGGCGTCTTGGGCGGCATGAACTCGAACGAGATCGTGGGCCCTGGCGCGGCCAGGCGGTCCCGAACGGTGCGCATGCGATGAGGATAATGACACCGTGCGAATATCGGTGGCCGCCACCCGCGAGCACGACGCCGCCGGCATCCACGGAGCGGCGCTGCGCAGCAGCTACGCCCGCTGCCGGGCCCTGGCCGCCGAGCACGGCAAGACGTTCCACCTGGCCACCCTGCTGCTGCCCGCCGCGAAGCGTCCCTTCGTGCACGCCCTCTACGGGTTCGCCCGGCACGTCGACGACATCGTCGACGTCACGCCCTCGCTCACCGACGCCGAACGGGCCGACCGGCTCGTCGGCTGGAGCGAGGAGTTCCTCGCCGACCTGGCCTGGGGCGAGACGTCCGACCCGATCAGCCGCGCGCTGCTCGACACCGTCGCCCGC
>CAZZZE010000228.1:0-4775 GCA_964658365.1 uncultured Jatrophihabitantaceae bacterium | reverse complement strand
CTGGCCGTGTCCGGCCGGGTCGACCGCATCGACGAGCGCGACGGCGCGCTGGCAATCGTGGACTACAAGACCGGTCGCGGCCCGCTCGACGCCCAGGACGCGCGTGCCTCGCAGGCGCTGGCGCTCTACGTCCTGGGGGCGCGCCGCACGCTGGGCCGGGAGTGTCGCCGCGTCGAGCTGCACCACCTGCCCACCGGAACGGTCGCCGCCTTCGACCACACCGACGACTCGCTGCGCGCCCACCTGGACACCGCGGAACGCACCGCCCAGCAGATCGTCGGGGCCACCGACCGGCTCGCGGCCGGGGCCGATGCCGACGCCACGTTCCCGGCCGTGCCGTCGGCGGCCTGCTCGTGGTGTGACTTCCGCGCCGCCTGCCCCGAGGGCCGGGCCGCGTCCGAACCGGTCGACGCGTGGGCCGGCCTGGCGATCGGATGACGGTCTGGTCGGTGCTGTTGCTGTTGGTCGCCGGTGTCGCGGCCGGGTTGTCGGGCACCATCGCCGGGCTCGCCTCGCTGTTCAGCTACCCAGCGCTGCTCGCGGTCGGCCTCGCGCCGGTCACGGCCAATGTCACCAACACCGTGGCGCTCGTGTTCAACAGCGTCGGCTCGGTGAGCGGCTCGCGTCCGGAGCTGGCGACCCAGTGGGGACGGGTGCGCCGCCTGGCGCCGGCCGGGCTCGCCGGCGGCATCGTCGGTGGCGCGCTGCTGCTCGTCGGGCCGGCCGGGGCCTTCGAGCGCATCGTTCCCTGGCTGATCGCCGTCGGGTCGCTGACGATCCTGATCAACCCGCGCCCGCCCGTCGATCCCGGCGCCGCGCCGCGGCCCGAATCCAGGGCTCTCGTCGCCGGGACGTTCGTCATCGGCATCTACGGCGGCTACTTCGGCGCGGCGGCCGGCGTGCTGCTGCTGGCCCTGCTGCTCGCGGCGACGTCCGAATCGCTGGCGCACAGCAACGCGGTCAAGAACGTCGTGCTCGGCGGCGCCAACGCCGTCGCCGCGGTCATCTTCGCCGTGTACAGCTCCGTCGACTGGCCGGCCGCGATCCCGCTGGCTGCCGGCCTGTTCGTCGGCGGCCGCGTCGGGCCGATCGTCGTCCGCCGCACCCCGGCCCGGCTGCTGCGGATCTCGATCGCGATCGCCGGCCTCGGCCTGGCCAGTTACCTGGGCTTCACGGCATACACCTAGCAGCGACACGGCTCGCAGTGCTTGAGTGGAGCCATGACCGACACGATGTACAAAGTGATCAACCCGGCCACCAACGAGACCGAGGCCGAGTACCCCACCGCCACCGACGACGAGGTCCGGGACGTCCTGGCCCGCGCCGACGCCGGCTTCCGCGCGTGGCGCCGGACGAGCACGGAGGAGCGCGCCGGCGTGCTGTCGCGCGTCGCCGAGCTGTTCACCGAACGCCGTGACGAACTCGCCGCGATCATCACCCGCGAGATGGGCAAGCGCACGGTCGAGGCGAAGGGCGAGCTGTCGATCGTCATCGACATCTTCGGCTATTACGCCAAGGAGGGGCCGGGGATGCTCACCGAGACCCCGCTGAGCCCCCGTGCCGGCGGTCGCGCGATCATCCGCAAGGAGCCGATCGGCGCGGTGCTCGGGATCATGCCGTGGAACTTCCCGTACTACCAGGTCGCCCGGCTGGCCGCGCCCAACCTGATGGCGGGCAACACGATCGTGCTCAAGCACGCGCCGCAGTGCCCCGAGTCGGCGCTGGCCATCGAGACCCTCCTGCACGACGCCGGGGTCCCGGCCGACGCCTACATCAACGTCTTCGCCAGCAACGAGCAGATCGGTGACATGATCGCCGACCCGCGCATCGCCGGCGTGTCGGTCACCGGCAGCGAGCGGGCGGGCACCGCGGTGGCCGAGGCCGCCGGGCGGAACCTGAAGAAGGTCATCCTGGAACTCGGCGGCTCCGACCCGTTCATCGTGCTCGACGGCGAGAACCTCGACAAGACGGTGAAGGCCGCGGTCATGGGCCGCATGCAGAACACCGGCCAGGCCTGCAACGCCGCCAAGCGACTGATCGTCGTCGACTCGGTGTACGACGAGTTCGTCGAGAAGTTCAGCGCGGTGCTGGGCAGCATGACGCCCGGCGACCCGAGCGAGCCCGACACCCAGTTCGGGCCGCTGTCCTCCGAGCAGGCGGCGCACACGCTCGTCGAGCAGATCGAGGACGCGGTGGCCAAGGGCGCCACGGTCCGCGCCGGCGGCAAGCGGGTCGACCGCCCGGGGGCGTACGTCGAGCCGACCGTGCTCACCGACGTCACTCCCGAGATGCGCGCCTACCGCGAGGAGCTGTTCGGTCCGGCCGCCGTCGTCTACCGGGTGGCCGACGCCGACGAGGCGGTGCAGCTGGCCAACGATTCGGCCTTCGGGCTGGGCGGCGCGGTCTTCGGCGCCGACCCCGACCAGACCGCCGACGTCGCCGACCGGCTCGACACCGGCATGGTGTGGATCAACAGCATGCAGGGCAGCATGGCCGACCTGCCGTTCGGCGGCACGAAGCGCTCGGGCGTCGGACGCGAGCTCGGCACACTCGGGATCGACGAGTTCGTGAACAAGAAGCTCATCTACGCTCCGCGCGGCTGACGGGCCGGGACGGCGGCGGCTCAGCGCCAGCGATCGAGCAGGTCCGGCAGCAGACCGTCCGGGTTCTCGACCGCGGCCGAGTGGGCGGCGTGGGGCACGACGACGTAGCGGGCGCCGAGGCGCTCGGCCATGGCGCGCTGTGTCGGTGGGTCCCACGCGTCGTCGTCCTCGCCGTGCACGACGAGGACGGGTACCCCCGTTGCGGCGAGTTCGTCGACGCGGTCGGGCTCGTTGCGCAGAGCGCGCCCCATACCTTCGAGCATGGCCGGCGAACCAGCGAGGAAGCGGGTGCGCAGGAAATCGGCGAGGTCTGCGGGCGGCTCGACCCAGCCCGGCTCGGCGCGGGCTGCGGCCTGCATCGCGGCGTAGACACCGTCGAGCCCGGACGCCGCGAGCACCGGCTCGAGCTGCTCGATCCGGCGGCGACGCAGGCCGCCGAGCGCGGCCGGACCCGACGACAGCAACACGAGCGACGCGAAGGCGTCCGGTGCCGCGATGACGGCCGCACGCGCCACGAGGCCGCCGTAGGAGTGGCCGAGCAGATGGACGTTCGGGCCGAGCTGGCGCGCGACCGCGACGATCGGTTCGGCGAGCCGATCGGGTGTGTACGCAGCGGGGTGGTCGGGCCCGGGCGACTCGTACTGCCCGGGCAGGTCGATCGAGACCGCCCGCAGGCCGGCTCGCCCGAGCGGCCCGAGCAGCGGTGCGAAGTCCTCCTTGCTACCGGTGTACCCGGGCACCATCAGCACCGGGACGCCCGTGGGCGGCCCCGCGGTCAGCGCGGCCAGCGCAGCTGCGTCGACCTCGAGCGTGCAGCGGCGCGCGTCGCCGACGTCGAGCACCGAGCTCATCGGTAGGCGACGGTACCGGCGGCGCCGACGGCCAGCTGGCCGGTCCCCAGCGGGTAGATCGACGCACCGGCACGCGGCGCGGGTGACAGGGTGACCTGCCGGAGAACCCGCCCGGTGGCCCCGTCCAGCACCGCCGCGCCGGTCGCGGTCGGCACGGTGATCCGAGCCGCGCCGCTGATGAGGTCGTCGGAGTCGCGCACGGGGACGGCCGTCGGCGGCGCCGACACCTCGCGGGTCCACGCCAGCGACCCGGATCCGACCAGGACGGCGGCGACCCCGCCGACCGAGACCAGCTCGTAGTCCGACACCGCGGCCGCCGTGGCGGAGCCGGCGGAGGTCGGCTCCGGGGACAGCGGGACGGACCCCGCGGACCCGCCGCGGGTCGCGGTGAACAGGTCGAGCGAGTGGGTGGTCGGGTTGAGCGCCGAGAGCACGCCGTCGGCCGACACCGGAACGCCGGCGTTGCCGATCAGGTTCCAGATGATGTGATCGAAGTTGGTCGGGTTCTTGGTCTTGTCGTCGACGCCCAGGTTGCCGTCGCGCAGCAGCAGCTGGGGACCGCGCCCGCAGAACTTGATGCCGGTGCAATGCGGGTTGGTGCAGGTCTGGCTGATCAGCGCGCCCGCGGTGCCGAGTACGGCGTGCTCGATCGTGCAGCCGAAGCGGCTGTAGATCCATCGGTCGTAGCCGGGATAGGTCCCGTCGACGACGATCGTGTAGATCACCGACGGCGAGGTGATCATGACCGTGTCGCCCATCACCTGGTAGCTCGGGTGTCCATACAGCGGCCGGCCGTCCTCGTCGAGGGTGCGCGTCCAGACCCGTTTCCCGGTACGCGAATCGAGCCCGGTGAGCTCGTCGCAGTTGCCGTTGAGCTCGTAGCTGGCCACGGTGCGGCCCTGTGCCTGCACCGCCGAGCACACGGTGCGGTTGGAGCGGGTGTAGGACCAGGTCTGCTTGCCGGTGCGGGCGTCGAGGCCGCGCACGGTGTGCGCGCTGTAGACGACGACGGTGCCGCCGACGCGGGGGTTGCCGAGCGCGGCCCGGTCGCTCGTGCGCCAGGCGAACCGCGGGGCGGCGGCCGGCGCGGCGATCGGCAACGTCGCAGGCGGGGAGGTGACGGTGTGCAGCGAGGTGTTGGCGACCTCGCCGCGATCCCAGGCGACGGTCACCGTGACGATCAACGCCAGGACGACCGCGCCGACGACCGAGAAGTACACCAGCCGCTGCCTGCGCAGCCTGGTGCGGTAGCGGGTGAGGGCCGCGTCGGACTCGTCCGGTGCCCGATCGAGCCGGGTGTCGCTCACTCAGCCTCGCCGCT
>CAZZZE010000227.1:2539-4781 GCA_964658365.1 uncultured Jatrophihabitantaceae bacterium | reverse complement strand
GTTTCCCCCTGCAAGGACAGGTCGTAGGACTTGACGTCGCGGAAGGGGCCGTCCTGGCCGTAGCCGGAGACGCTGCAGTAGATCAGCTCCGGATTCGTGGTCGCGAGCTCGTCGAACCCGGCCCCCCACCGGGCGACAACGCCGGGCGCGAAATTTTCGACGACCACGTCGGCTCGATCGCACAGCCCACGGAGGACACCGCGGTCCGTCGGATCGCTCAGATCGAGTTCGACGCTGCGCTTGTTCGCGTTCACCCAGACGAAGCCGGCCGACAGTCCCCGGGCCACGTCGTCCCAGCCCCGGATGACGTCGCCCGAGCCGGTCCGTTCGATCTTGTAAACCGTGGCGCCGAGCTCGGCGAGCTGGAAGGTGCAGAACGGCGCTGCCACCGCCTGCTCAAGAGCCACGACCACGACGCCCGTCAGGGGACCGGTCACGACACACCAGGCTCCGTGCGTTGCGGGAAGAGATCCGTGGATGGGGCGAAGGCACGTTTCCACACCATCACCGTGCGTGCGAACTCCAGGGTGACGACGCCGTCCTGGTTGACGGCCGACGTCCGCACCTTGACGATGCCCTGCGCCGGACGTGATGCGGAGTCACGGGTCTGGAGCACCTCTGTCTCGGCGTAGATGGTGTCTCCGACGAACACCGGTGCCGGCAGCTTGACGTAATCCCAGCCGAGAGCGAAGCCGTTCTCGGATACGTCGGTCACCGCGAGACCGGCGACGAGTGAGAAGGTCAGCGCGCTGTTCACCAACAGTCGACCGAATTCCGTTCGGGCCGCGTAGTCGGCGTTGAAGTGGATCTGGTTCGTGTTGTTGGTGAGCAGGGTGAATTGGGTGTTGTCCGCCTCAGAGATCGTGCGGCCGAGTCGGCTGCGATAGATGTCGCCGACCTCGAAATCCTCGAAGTAGCGGCCGGTCCAGCCTGTCTTGATCGTCATTGCGTGCTCCTCATGCCTCGCCGAGCGCGCGCAGCGCCCGGAGAACGATCGGGCGGTCGACGAGTTGGCCGTCGACGGCTACGGACGCATCGCCGCGGGCCTCTGCCACGCGGAAGGCGTCCACGACCCGGCGAGCCCGGTCGAGCGATTCGGCGCTCGGGGCGAAGATCGAATGGATCAGGTCGATCTGCCGCGGATTGAAGGTCGACTTTCCGGTGAATCCGAGTTGTCTGGCCAGAACGGCGTCGGCGACGAGCGCTGTCTCGTCGTCCAGGTCGGGGTAGACGCCGTCGACACTGGAGATGTCTGCAGCCCTTGCCGCGACGACGATGGAGGAGCGGGCGTGCAGGAGATCTGCGGCGGCGCCGATCCGGTGCGTATCGAGCCCCAGGTCCAGCGCGAAATCCTCGGCACCGAAAATGAGACCTGTGAGCCGGGGGTCGGCCGTGGCGATGGCTGGCGCCGCGAGCAGGCCGCAGGCGTCCTCGATCGCAGCCAGGATCTGGATGCGGCCGACCGTCAGACCGCGCTGGCGTTCCAGCTCGCCCAGCTGACGAGAGGTCTCGAGGATGTCCTCGGGGCCGCGGACCTTCGTCAGGCAGATGCCCTCCAAGCCGGGAACGACAACCGCGTCGAGGTCATCCGACAACCAGGGCGTGCTGAGGGCGTTGACTCGGACGAAGCGTCGAGGTCCGCCTGCGGGCTGCTGCAGGACGTCGCTGACCAGCTCGCGAGCCAACGGCTTGGTGGCCGGCAGGACGCCGTCCTCCAGATCGAGCAGGACGACGTCCACGGACAGGGTGAGCGCCTTGGCAAGGAAGCGCGGTTTGTCACCGGGCACGAAGATCCACGAGCGAGGTTCGGGACCGCGCGTGCGCGCCTGCGGATCCGTGCCGCCAGCTTCGTTGACGGTCTGCGTCACGATGTCCCACCGCCGATCTGGGCCAGCAGTTCGGGCGTCGGTCTGAGGCGTCGGGTGGTGTCGATACCCACCGCTGCGCGCTCGCGTCGGTCCGTCGGGGTGCGGGCGGCTTGGTGCTTGCGGCGCGCTTCCTCGGTGGCACCGTGGATCATCCCTTGGTGGGTGACCACGAATTCCCCGGAGAACCGGCCGGAGCCCGACTCGTGGGTGAACCAGAACTCGTCGAATTCGGCGTTGCGGTGATAGGAGGGCAGCTCCTCGGCGGCGAGATCGGCGATCGCGGGCTGTGGGATCAGGTTGGCGATCACGAAGCCGGTGCCCTGGAAGATGCCCCCGACGCTCGGCGCGAGGTGCGAGCGCTCGGAGTGGATGGG
>CAZZZE010000227.1:0-2439 GCA_964658365.1 uncultured Jatrophihabitantaceae bacterium | reverse complement strand
AGGCGACTTCGACTCGATGACAAGAATCGCGCTCGGAGTTGTCGGGGACATCCGGTAGGTGATGGTCTTGGGCACGAAGAGGAAATCACCGGGTCCGTAGCGCAGGTGGCCGAACTCGGTCTCGAGGGTGCCTACCCCTTCGTGGACGAAGAACAGCTGGTCCCCGTCGAGGTTGCGGATGCCGTGCGGGTGGGGTGCCCTGCGCTGCGACCACCAGATCGACAGGTCCTCGTTGACGTAGAGCTTGATCGGCAGGCCGGCCGGGTCATCGCGGTCGGGGGCGATCAGGGAGGCCGCGAGTACCGGTGGTCGAGCCAGGGTCGTCGGGACCTCGATCCAATCGCTCGGTCCGTGCCGGTGGTACAGCATGGCTACCGCGCCGACGAACCCACGTCGGCTGACGTGCTCCTCGTACCGGTCGGCCGGCACTCCCACCCGGGCTTGGCGCGGGTGTTCGCCCTTCGCCAGGTGAAACCATGAAGCTCGCAACGCGCATCTCCTCGTCCTGGCGCACATGGTCCCGATCTGCGCACCGGTCGGGTGCTGGGAGGCAGCGGGCACGTCGCCTGATGGGCCGGGACGAGACTAGCATTAGATATCTAATGCTGCGTGATGACAGGGGTTCGAGCTCGAAACTACTTACCGCGGCGACTGCTCTTGGTGCGCCGTCAACACCTTCCTCAGCAGCCCGGCGAGTTGGGTCAGCTCGCGAGGTGTGAGTACCTGCAGCGCGGCGATCTCCGCGGCGTAGTGGTCCGGCAGGGTCGCCTCGACCGTGTCCCGCCCCTTGTCGGTGAGCGTCACCTGTACGACCTTGCGATTGGGCAGTTCTCGCGACCGTGAGACCAGCCCGAGTCGTTCCAGCGTGCTCAGACCACTCGAGATGCTCGGTGCGGACACCCCGATGATGCTGGCGAGGCGGAACGGTTCGACCGACCCCAGAACGTAGACGTTGTACATGATGCGGAAGCCGGTCCAGGTAAGTCCGAGTGGACGGTAGACCTCGGCCTCGACCGAGCGTTCGACGAGCGAGGCAACCCGAATCAGATGCCACACGACGATCTGGGTGTCATTGCCGGAGCCCACGAGTTGCTCGAAAAGTTCTGCCGACCGGGCGCGGAACTTAGCGAGATCGGCCGATAGCTGATCCATGCCGACCTCCTTGAGACAAGTCAGCCTAATGGACTGATCCCGTCGTCGATCCCGCCCACCCGATCCGTTGTCGGGTGGGTCGAGGAACATCGAATGCCGCTCGGCCCCCCGCGGGGCCTCGGTATCACGGCGGCTATGACGGTCGATAGCTTCCTCGGCAGAGGACGGTCGGACGCCGTGCGTCCCGCTTCCCAGGCGTGAAGTCGGGGGGCGGGGCACGTCAGCCGCCGTTGCCATCAGGCGGGCAGGTCGAAACGGTCGAGCTTCATAACCTTTGCCCACGCAGGTGCCGACCCTTGACCCTCATTTGACCCCGCGACCCGCCGCCACGGCCTGACACGGGCCGACATCGGGCGGCAGCGGACGACACCAAATCCCCTGCTATGTAGGGGAAGCGTAGCCAGGAGGCCCCGGAATACAAGGGCTCCTGCATCCATCGCTACCGGGCTGACAGGGTGCGGGCGGTGGCGAACTGTGGCGGCCGTCTGTGCACTTCGGCGCACAGCGATTAGGCCGCTATCGCGCTGTAGCACCTGTTGCTACAATTGATGTATGAGCGAGCAGATCAGCCAGCGGGAGCTTCGCAACGACAGTGGTCGGATCATGCGGGCGCTCGATGATGGCAGCAGCTTCGTGGTGACTCGGAACGGCCGGCCTGTGGGGGAGTTGCGCCCGTTGCGTCGCGACCGGTTTGTGGATGCGGTGACGGTGGCCGAGGTGTTCCGGCATGCCCCGTCGTTGGACTGGGACACGGTCCGGGAGGATCTGGACCGTCACGCCGATCAGGACGCCACGCCTCGTGGCTGACCGGCTTGAGCGCGCGCTGCTCGATACCTCAGTAGTGATCGACTTGGATCGCATTCCCGTCGACGCGCTGCCGGTTCAGATGGCGGTGTCGGCTGTGACCATGGCTGAGTTGGCCGCCGGCCCGGCCGCGGCCGGCGATGAGACTGAGCGTGCTCGGCGGCAGGACCGGTTGCAGCGGGCTGAGGCCACCTTCGATCCGTTGCCGCTCGACGTTGAGGCTGCTCGCACCTATGGCCGCGTTTACGCCGCTGTCCGGGCGCAGGGACGCAATCCGCGTCGGCGGTTCGCCGACTTGCTGATCGCCGCCGTTGCGTTGGCGAACGATCTGCCCGTCCTGACCCGAAACGCCGCCGACTTCGCGGGCCTCGAGGACCTGGTCGAGATAGCTGAAGTCTGAGATCACTGCGCTCCCCACGAGAGCGTGCGGGCAGTGACTCCGACATTGCTGGTGGTGGACGGATCGATGCTCGGTATCGCCGA
>CAZZZE010000226.1:0-4788 GCA_964658365.1 uncultured Jatrophihabitantaceae bacterium | reverse complement strand
CGTCAACGACCTCGGCGGCACCCTGATGGAGGAGACGATCAGCCGGATGGCCGGCAGCCGGCACGGCTCGGCCAAGACCGTCGCGCAGCTCGAGGAGATCGTCGCCGGCCTTCCCGGACGCACCGCCCGCCAGCGCACCACCGCGTACGGGCGCGTCGACGACGAGCGGCTGGCCGCCGCCGGCAACTTCGACGGCGTGCTGCCCGGCGTCGGCCAGACGGTGGGGTAACCGTCAGAGCCAGTCCTTGCGTTTGAAGGACACGTACAGGGCGGCGGCGACGACGACCATGATCACCAGGCTGTAGACGAAGCCCCATTCCTTACCGAAGCCCGGATAGGGCACGTTCTGGCCGAAGAACCCCGTGATCGCCGTGGGCACGGCGATGATCGCGGCCCACGACGTGAGCTGCTTCATGACCAGGTTCATCCGGTTGTCGGCCAGGGACATGTTGGTCTCGAAGATCGACGTGATCATGTCGCGCAGCGACTCGGTCCACTCGGCCGCGCGCAGCACGTGGTCGTAGAGGTCCTCGTAGTACGGCGCCAGCTCCGGCGCGTCGTCGCCCGCCGCACGGCGCATGATCGTGTTGATCACCTCGCGCATGGGCAGGATCGCCCGGCGCGCCTGCACGAGCGAGCGCCGCAGCGCGAACGTCGTCCTGGACACCTCGTTGCCGGCCTTGCCGCTCTCGTCGAACAGGATGTCCTCGACGCCCTCGATGGAGTCGTCGAGGGATTCGATGGCCTCGAAGTAGCCGTCGACGATCTCGTCCAGCAGACCATGCATCAGGGTACGGGGGCCGTACTTGATCAGGTCGGCGTTGTCGTCCCAGCGGGCGAGCACCGCGTCGAGATCGAGCGAGTCGTCGAGGCGGACCGTGACGAACGCGTGCCTGGTGCTGAACGCCGATACTCGGCCGACGGACAGGTCGCCGGATTCCTTGTCGTGCACCACCGAGTACGCGGTCATGAACAGGTGGCTGGCGTAGCGGGTGGCCTTCGGGCGCTCGGCCGGCGCCTGGGCGTCCTCGATGGAGTGCGGGTCGAGCGTGAGCTCTTCGGCGAGCTGCAGCAGGTCGGCGTGGTCGGGGGCGAGCAGGTCGGCCCACACCAGGCAGTCGGAGTCCTGAAGGTAGTCCGAGACCTCGGCGAACGGGAAGTCCTCGCGCTCGAGGATGCCGTTGCGCCACACCCGGGTGCGGATCATGCAAGAAGCCATGCGGGCATTGTCCATCTCGCCTCGCGCCGACCTCGCCGACGCGCGTAGCTTTCTCAGGGTGGGATGGACGGCCGAACAGCTTCCCGACCTGTCCGGGCGCACCGCGGTGATCACGGGCGCGAACTCGGGTATCGGCCTGCACACCGCCAGGCAGCTCGCGGCGCACGGGGCACGCGTCGTGCTCGCCTGCCGCAACGAGCGTGCCGGCGAGGCCGCCGCGAACCGCATCGGACCGGCTGCCAGCGCCGCGCCGCTCGACCTCGCGTCGATGGCCTCGGTTCGGGCGTTCGCCGAGGAGTGGGACGGTCCGCTGGACCTGCTGGTCAACAACGCCGGCGTCATGGCGCCACCGCGGCTGATGCGCACCGAGGACGGCTTCGAGCTGCAGTTCGCCACGAACCACCTCGGCCACTTCGTGCTCACCGGCCTGCTGCTGCCGGCGCTCGAGGCGGCCCGGGCCGCGCGGGTCGTCACCGTCTCCTCGATCGTCCACCACCAGGGCACGGCAGCGGTGCTCGACGGCAACGTCGGCGAGCTCTACCACCCGCAGCGCGCGTACGCGAACTCCAAGCTGGCCAACCTGCTGTTCGCGCTCCACCTGCACCGCGAGCTGACGGCCCGGCACTCGACGGTCACGTCCACCGCGGCGCACCCCGGCGTCTCGGCTACCGGTCTGTTCTCGAGCCGGCAGGGGATGGGCGCCAAGCTGTTGACCCGGCTGGTCGCGCCGGCCGTGGTCCGCGTCGCCACCCAGCCGGCGTCCGCGGGCGCCCGACCCTCGCTCTACGCCGCCTGCGTGGCCGAGCCGGGCTCCTACACCGGTCCCGGCTGGCTCGGCGAGACCCGCGGCCCGATCGGCCCGGCCCGCGTCGCGCCGCTGGCCGCCGACGAGGAGCTGGGCCGACAGCTCTGGCGGTTCAGCGAGAGCCTCACCGGCTTCCGCTGGACGTGGCGCAGCGCCGACGTGCAGGACGGACGTCCGTAGACTTCGCCTGTGCAGACCGATCTCGTCCTCGTCGTCGACTACGGGGCGCAGTACGCCCAGCTGATCGCCCGCCGGGTGCGCGAGGCCCACGTCTACTCCGAGATCGTGCCGCACGACCTGCCGGCCGCCGAGCTGCTCGCGAGGCGGCCGAAGGCGATCATCCTGTCCGGCGGCCCGTCCTCCGTGTACGCCGACGACGCCCCCCGCACCGACGCCGAGCTGATCACTGCCGGCGTCCCGACGTTCGGTATCTGCTACGGCTTCCAGGCCATGACCCAGGCCCTCGGTGGCGAGGTCGCGCACACGGGCGGCTCGGAGTTCGGCCGCACCGCGCTGCGCGTCGACGACCCGGGCGTGCTGCTCAAGGGCATGCCGACCGAGCAGCTGGTGTGGATGAGTCACGGCGACGCGGTCACCGTGCCGCCGCCCGGCTTCCGCGTCACCGCGTCCACCACGGGCGCGCCGGTGGCGGCGTTCGAGGACGTCGCGCGCGGGCTGGCCGGCGTCCAGTTCCACCCCGAGGTCATGCACACCGCGCACGGCCAGGAGATGCTGCGGCACTTCCTCTACGACATCGCCGGCTGCCGCCCGACCTGGACCGAGACCAACATCATCGACGAGCAGGTCGACGCGATCCGGGCGCAGGTCGGTGGCAAGCAGGTCATCTGCGCGCTGTCGGGCGGCGTCGACTCCGCGGTCGCCGCCACCGTCGTGCAGCGCGCGATCGGTGACCAGCTGACGTGCGTCTTCGTCGACCACGGGCTGCTGCGCGCCGGCGAGGCCGAGCAGGTCGAGCGCGACTTCGTGGCCGCGACCGGCGTCAAGCTCAAGGTCGTCGACGCGGTCGCGCAGTTCCTCGCCGCGCTCGACGGCGTCAGCGACCCCGAGCAGAAGCGCAAGATCATCGGCCGCGAGTTCATCCGCGTCTTCGAGCAGGCCGCCCGCGAGGTCGTGGCCGAGGCCGGTGCGCACGGCGGTGACGTCGAGTTCCTCGTCCAGGGCACGCTCTACCCCGACGTCGTCGAGTCCGGCGGCGGAACCGGTGCGGCGAACATCAAGAGCCACCACAACGTCGGTGGGCTGCCCGACGACCTGCAGTTCTCCCTCGTCGAGCCGCTGCGGACGCTGTTCAAGGACGAGGTGCGCCGCGTCGGCGAGCAGCTCGGCCTGCCCGGCGAGATCGTCTGGCGCCAACCGTTCCCCGGGCCAGGGCTGGGCATCCGCATCGTCGGCGCTGTCACCGCCGAGCGCCTCGACATCCTGCGCCGCGCCGACGCGATCGCCCGCGCCGAGCTGTCCGCCGCCGGCCTGGACCGCGAGATCTGGCAGTGCCCGGTGGTGCTGCTGGCCGACGTCCGCTCGGTGGGCGTGCAGGGCGACGGGCGCACCTACGGCCATCCGGTCGTGCTGCGGCCGGTCTCCTCCGAGGACGCCATGACCGCCGACTGGACCCGCGTGCCCTACGACGTCCTCGAGCGCATCTCGACCCGCATCACCAACGAGGTGCGCGAGGTCAACCGGGTCACCCTGGACGTCACGTCCAAGCCGCCCGGCACCATCGAGTGGGAGTAACCGGCTACGCCTGACCGCCCGCGCCGACCGGCTCGGGTTGGGAGTGCCCGCCCGGGGCGTCCTCGGCCGGCTCGACCGACACCTTCGGGGTGACCTTCTCCAGCCAACCCGGGAAGTACCAGTTGCGTGACCCGAGCAGGTGCATGATCGACGGCACCAGGATCGTGCGCAGGATGAACGCGTCGATGAAGATCGCGCCGGCCAGGCCGACGCCGATCAGTTTCACGACCCGGTTGTCGCCGAGGACGAACCCGCCGAAGACCGAGATCATGATGATCGCCGCGGCGGTGATGATGCCGCCGGTCTCGGCCTGCCCGACCGTGATCGCCCGGGCGTTGTCGCGGCCGTGGACCCACTCCTCGTGCATGCGGCTGACGAGGAACACCTGGTAGTCCATCGACAGCCCGAACAGGATCGCGAAGAACAGCACCGGGGCGAACGCCTCGACCGGGCCGCCCTTGCCGATGCCGAGCGCCTCCGCGCCCCAGCCCCACTGGAAGATCGCGACGATGACGCCGAACGACGCGCCGGCCGCGAACAGGTTCATCAGTGCGGCGGTCAACGGCACGAGCAGGCTGCGGAACGCCACCATCAGCAACAGGAACGACAGCAGCACGACGGCGCCGATGAACAGCGGCATCTTGGCCGACAGCACGTGGGCGAAGTCGGCGTAGACCGCGGTCTGGCCGTAGACGTACACGCGGTCGCCGGTGCCCTGGTACAGCGGCGGCAGCACGTCGTCGCGCAGGTGGTTGACGAGGTCGGTCGTCCGCGCCGCCTCGGGCGAGGTCGTCGACTTGATCGAGACGAGGCTGATCGTGGACGTCAACGGCTTGGCGGGCACGACGACGCTCGTCGGGTCGACGTCGTGCACGCTCTTGACCGCGGCACCGACCTTCTCGGCGACCGCCTGGACGTTCGGGCCGTGCACCACGAGCGTCAGCGTCGAGTTGTAACCGACGCCGAAGCCCTGGGCGATGAGGTCGTAACCCCTGCGGGTCGTGGTGCCCTG
>CAZZZE010000225.1:0-4802 GCA_964658365.1 uncultured Jatrophihabitantaceae bacterium | reverse complement strand
CTGCTGCTGCTCCACGCCACCACGTTATCCGTACAACCGTGCGGACTTGAAACCGCGCGATGGACGGCGTACACCTGATCGTGCATGTCCGTAGAACCGTGCGGATGTCGGGTCGAAGAACGAGGTGGTCGTGGTGTCGGTGTTCGGCGGGGTCTGGCACGGGCTGGACGAGGCCTTCTTCATGTTCTGGGAGACGCTCTGGGCCCTCGTGCTCGGGTTCGGGCTGTCCGGGGCCGTGCAGGCGTTCGTGTCCCGCACCGAGATGCAGCGAGCGCTCGGCGACCACCGCCCGGCGACGCTGGGCCGAGCGAGCTTCTTCGGCGTGATCAGCTCGTCGTGTTCCTACGCCTCCTCGGCGCTGGCGAAGACGCTGTTCGCGCGCGGCGCGGACTTCACCGCGGCGATGGTGTTCATGGTCGCCTCGACCAACCTGGTGGTCGAGTTGGGCATCGTGCTGTGGCTGCTGATCGGCTGGCAGTTCGCGCTGGCGGAGTTCGTCGGCGGGGCGATCATGATCGTCCTGCTCGGCCTGGTCGTGCCACGGCTGATCCCTGCAGCCTGGATCGCCGACGCCCGCGACCGGCTGAATTCCGACGGCGGCACAACCGTGGACAACGACGCCCCGCTCGAGCAGGAGCCCCTGCGCCGCCGGCTGCGGTCACCCCGCGGCTGGGGCGACGCGTCCGGCTACACGATCAGCGACCTGAGCATGCTGCGCAAGGAACTGGTGATCGGCTTCGTCGTGGCCGGTTACCTCGCCGCACTCGTGCCGAACGCCTTCTGGCGCTCGCTGTTCCTGACCGGGCACGGCTTCTGGAGCTCGCTGGAGAACGTCGTCCTCGGCCCGTTCCTGGCGATCATCAGCTTCGTCTGCTCGGTCGGCAACGTCCCGCTCGCCGCGGCGCTGTGGCAGGGCGGCATCAGCTTCGGTGGTGTGGTGTCGTTCGTGTTCGCCGACCTGATCACGCTGCCCCTGCTGTCGATCTATCGCAAGTACTTCGGCACCGCGATCACGCTGCGGATCCTCGCCATCTTCTGGGCGGTGATGAGCATCGGCGGCCTCACCGTCGAATACCTCTTCACGCTGGTGAACATCCCCGACCCGAGCCGGCCCACGATGATCATCCACACCGGGTTCCAGTGGGACTACACCACCGCGCTCAACATCATCGCCCTGGCCGTGTTCGGCGTCATCTACTGGCTCTACCGCCATCGCGACACAAGCGGAGGGCAGTACGCCAAGGACCCCGTCTGCGGCATGCAGGTCGAGACCCAGCACGCCCCTGCGACCCGCACCACGCAGGACGGGCCGGTGTACTTCTGCTCCGATCACTGCGCGCACCGCTTCGACGCCGACCCGCAGCGGTTCGCGGGCGCGTTCGGGCGCGACCCGGCCGTCACCATCGACTCCGTCGCCGGCGCAGGTGACGAGACCGAGATCGATCTCCCGCACGGAGGTGCCCGGTGAGCGTCACCGACCACGACCACCCCATCGACGCCGAACGCGTCGCCCACGCCCGTGCCCGCCTGCCGTCGGCCGAGGACGCCGCCCGCCTGACCGGCCTGCTGTCGCTGATGGCAGACCCCGTCCGGCTGCGGCTGATCTACGCACTCGATGTCGCCGAGGAACTGTGCGTCGGCGATCTAGCGCTCGCCCTGGACGTCAGCGAGGACTCCGTGTCCTACGCCCTGAGGTTGCTGCGCACCGCAGGGCTCCTGGTCACCCGCAAAGCCGGCCGCGTGGTCTACAACCGCCTTGCCGACGACTTCCCGGCACCGCTGCGCGATCACTGCCTGCGCCAGCTGATCGCGCTCACGCACACGACCGACGACGACCGGTAGGAGTCGGTACCGGCGTTCAGGCCTGCTGCAACGAGGGCGCGGCGGCGCGGGGAATGAGCTCGTCCAGCTCATCGAGCAGGGCCACAGCCTGCGCGGTGCT
Source organism: uncultured Jatrophihabitantaceae bacterium (assembly GCA_964658365.1). GTDB lineage: Bacteria > Actinomycetota > Actinomycetes > Mycobacteriales > Jatrophihabitantaceae > Jatrophihabitans. Next base: position 2,860 of record CAZZZE010000225.1, on the reverse strand, counting down.
CGACGCGACGCCGAAGACGTAGCCGTCCGGTCGGATGATCACGCTGTGCACGTCCAGGCCGTCGAGCCAGGCGTAGAAGCGGCCGTCGACGTCGTCGATATCGCCATCGGCGCCGAGCCGGAACATCCGCATGCCGAGCGTGTCGAGCAGCGCGCGGTGCTTCGGCTGCAGGGCCGGCGCGACCTGCGGGTCGCGGGTGAGCAACCGCCACCGGGCGCCGGTGATGTCGTCCATCAGCGCCGTCCGCTCGCGGTCGCTGAACAGCATCTGCGGTGACACGGTGCCGACCGGTGGCACGACCTGACCGGACGCGGCGCCGGACAGCACGCCCGACAACATGCCAGCCCGGCTCGGCGGCGGCAGGTGGCCGGTCCGCAGCATGGCGTCGCGCATCTCGATCTTCGCCGGGTCGGTCTCGAGGATCATCGATCCCATCCGCACCGACTCCTCGGTCACCGAGCGGACCTGTGGTCGCCGTTCGATCTCGATGGTGTCCAGCAGCGCGTCGCCGGCTCGGCCGGAGAGCACGAGGTCGAGCTTCCAGACCAGGTTGGCAGCGTCGCGGACGCCCGAACACAGCCCCTGACCCAGGAACGGCGGCATCACGTGCACAGCGTCGCCGATGAGCAGGATCCGACCGTCGCGCCAGCGGTGCGCGATCAGCGACCGGAACGTGTAGTGCGAGCGCCGGACGATCTCGCTGTTCTCGGGTGCCAGGTTCCACTCGCCGAGCAGCGGCCACAGCTTGGCGTCGGTGAGCATGTCGTCGGGGTCCTCACCCGGCATCACCATCAGTTCGACGCGACTGTGCTTCGGGCCCATCTCCTTGAACGCCGACCGCGGGCGGCTCGGCTCGGCGATCTGCACCGACTGCGGGATCGCCGCCTTGACCGCCGGGTCGTGCACCAGCAGGTCGATGACCAGCTCGGTCTCGAGGAAGCCAAGGTCGTCGTGCCGGATGCCGAGTCGCTCGCGCGTCGGCGACTTGGCGCCGTCGCAGGCGACGACGTAGCGCGCCCGCAGCCGTCGTGGCTCGTCGTCGGGCCGTGTGGTCGGGACGACGTACACGTCGACTCCGTCGGCATCGTGCGCGAGGTCGGTGACGGTCATGCCCATTTCGACCTCGACCGTCGGTAGGGCACGGGCCGTGCGGTCGAGCAGCGACTCCAGATCCGGCTGGTAAAACGAGTAGTCGGCCATCCAGCCCAGGCTCGACGCGTCCCTCGGGAACGTGAGGGTCAGCGAGGTGTCCGGGGTCGCGCCCTGCATCGTGTACGTCAGCGACACCGTCGACTGGTCGTGCAACTCCTGCGCGATGCCGAGCGGCTGGACGATGCGCAGGATCTCGTCCTCGAGGTGCCCGGCCCGCGAGTAGCCGTAGAGGTCGGCGTGCCGCTCGAAGACGCGCACCCGGTGACCGAGCCGGCCGAGCAGGCCGGCCAACGTCTGGCCCACCGGCCCGTAACCCACGACGACGACGTCGACGTCGTAGCCGTCCTCGGGGGAGTGCGCCGCCGGCATCACTCGCCGGCCAGGAAACGCAGCGCGAGCGCGTTGAACTCGTCCGGCTTCTCGAAGTGCGGCCAGTGGCTGACCTCCGGCATCCGCACCAGCTCGACGTTCGGAATCAGCTCGGCGATGGCCAGCGAGGTCTTGAGCCAGACGTCGTCGTGGTCGATCGAGGCGATCACCAGCACGGGCGCGGCGATCGAGCTCCACTCGGCCTCGGTCAGGTTGTTCACCTGGCGCACCTCGGGATTCTGCAGGACCAGGATGTGCGGCATCGCTGCCGCCATCTCGGGCTGGCTGTAGGCGGCCCGGCGGACGTTGACGATGTCGGGAATCGCGTCGCGCTGGTCGTGCACCAGCTTGTCGATCACGGACGCCACCCGCTCCCAGGTCGGGCTGCCCGTCGCGCCACCGCGGTTGGCGACGATCGCGTTCATCGTCTTCAGGTCGCTGATCAGTCCGGGCGTAGACAACATGATCATCCGGTTGACGCGCTCGGGATGGGTGAGCGAGAACCGCGCGGCGACCCACGCGCCGAGTGACACACCGAGAAACGATGCAGTCTGCACGCCGAGGGCGTCCATGACTGCTGCGACGTGCTCGCCGTAGACGGGGATCTCGTAATCGCGGTCGGGCTTGTCGGTCCAGCCGGAGCCGATCATGTCGATGGCGTAGCAGCGGTAGTGCTCGGACAACGGCCCGAGGTTCGCACAGAACGTCTCGACGCTGCCGGCGGTGCCGTGCAGCATGATCAGCACCGGTGCGTCGACCGGTCCGGCGGCCCAGTAGCGGGTGCGCACGCCCCCCGCGTCGAGGTAGCCCTGCTCGAACGGCACGGTCAGCAGGTGGCCCCAGATACTGCGGTAGCGCTCGGTGTCGACGAGCACGGGAGCGGGGGGCGCGGCGGGTGCGCCGACCGGGGAAACGTCGGTGGCAGTCATGCTCCTGCTTTCGCTTCGGTGTGGATCGGGTCAATGATCAATGCAACAGGCCTGCGGACGCCATGGCGCCCATTCCGGTGGCCCATGGCCGGACGTTCTCGTAGCCGACCTGCACCAGCGGCACGCCGCCGGTCGCCAGGGCGGCCGCCCAGGTCCGGAGCTCGTGGGCACCGGTGCCGCCGCGTTCGAGGTCGGCGTTGCTCATCGCGGCAAGCGTCGCGGTGTCGCCGGCGGCGCACAGCTCCATCATCGCGGCGTCCCACTCCGGGTCGACGAGGTCGGCGGCCTCGTCCATGAGCCGGGCGATCACTGCCGGGTCGCGCCGGGGCGTACCCGGCTTGGCCAGCGGTGGGGTGTGCGACAGCCCGCCGCTGGCGAGCGCAAGCACCCGCGCTCCTGGTCGGGCAAGC
>CAZZZE010000224.1:0-4811 GCA_964658365.1 uncultured Jatrophihabitantaceae bacterium | reverse complement strand
CGATCGTAGGTCCGGCGCCGGTGCGGGTCGGCCACTAGGTTGGCGGCATGAGCACGTTGCTGACCTCAGCCCTGCACGAGCGGCACCTGGCGCTCGGCGCGAAGATGGCGGACTTCGGCGGCTGGGAGATGCCGATCGAGTACGCGGCCAGCGGTGGCGGCGTCCTGAAGGAGCATGCGGCGGTCCGCGAGGCCGCCGCCGTCTTCGACGTCTCGCACCTGGGCAAGGCCGTGGTCCGCGGGCCGGGCGCGCGCGACTACGTCAACGCCACGCTGTCGAACGATCTCGGCCGCATCGGCCCTGGCCAGGCGCAGTACACGTTGTGCTGCGACCCCGCCGGCGGCGTCGTCGACGACCTGATCGCCTACCTCGTCGACGACGAGCATGTCTTCCTCGTCCCGAACGCCGCCAACACCGCCGAGGTCGTGGCCCGCCTGCAGGCCGAGGCCCCCCCGGGCGTCGAGGTGCTCGACCAGCATCGCGACTACGGCGTGCTGGCCGTCCAGGGCCCGGCGTCGCAGCAGGTGCTCGCCGCCGTCGGCCTGCCCGCGGAACTGAGCTACATGGCCTACGCCGACGTCGACTGGGCCGGCCAGCCGGTGCGGGTCTGCCGCACCGGTTACACCGGCGAGCACGGCTACGAGTTGCTGCCGGCGTGGGACGTCGTGCCGTCGCTGTGGGACGCGCTGGTCGAGGCGACGGCGGAGGCCGGCGGCCGGCCCGCCGGTCTGGGTGCCCGCGACACGCTGCGCACCGAGATGGGCTATCCGCTGCACGGCCAGGACCTCTCGCTCGACATCTCGCCGCTGCAGGCGCGTTCGGGGTGGGCGGTCGGGTGGGGCAAGGACGCCTTCTGGGGCCGAGAGGCGCTGCTGGCCGAGAAGGATCGCGGGCCGGCACGCGCGCTGCGCGGGCTGTTGGCGCTCGAGCGCGGCATCCCGCGGGCACACATGTCGGTGCTCGGTGCGGACGGCAACCCGGTCGGCGAGGTCACCAGCGGGACGTTCTCGCCGTCGCTACGGGTGGGCATCGGGCTGGCCCTGATCGACACCGACGCCGGCGTGCAGGACGGCGACGAACTGGCCATCGACGTGCGCGGGCGGCGCAGCGCGGTGCGGGTTGTCAAGCCGCCGTTCGTGGAGTCACACGTCCGCTGACACGGCCGGCGTGTTCGGGGTGTCGTCCTCACCGTCCTCGGCGATCGTCATGTCGACCGGCTCGCCGCCGACGTCCTCGCGGTGCTGGACCGGGAACGTCGACCCTTCGACCGGCATCGCCGGCGTGTCGCGCAACGCGTGGACCGTGGCGTTGAGGAACGCCACCAGCGGCACGGCCAGCAGCGCACCGACGATGCCGTAGAGCGTCGTCCCGGTGATCACGGCCAATGCGATGGCCAGCGGGTGCACCTCGACGCTGCGGCTCATGATCAGCGGTTGCAGCAGGTGTGCCTCGAGCTGGACGAGCACGATGATCGCGATGGCTACGACGATGCCCGCCGTCAGGCCGTCCTCGAGCAGCGCCACCGCGACGCAGAGAGCGCCGGTGACGGTGAGGCCGATGAGCGGGATGAACGAGCCGAGGAAGATCAACACGCCGAGCGCGGCGGCCAGCGGCACCTGCAGGATGAGCAGGACGATCATCACCGAGACGCCGTGGAACAGGGCGATCAGCACCTGCCCGCGCATGTAGCCGCCGAGGGTCCGCCAGCCGACGTGACCGGCGCGGTCCACGCGCTCCTGCGCGCGCTCGGGGAACAGCCGCAGGACCCACGTCCAGATCGCGGCGCCGTCGCGCAGGAGGAAGAACGTCGAGAGCAGGATCAGCAGGATCGCACCGAACACCTCGACAACCGTGGCGACGGTGTCGATGGCCCCGCTGATCACCACGCTCTTGTTGTTGCTGATGGCGCTCTTGATGTTGTCGGCGGCCTTGTCCAGGTCGCTGGACTTCACGTGTAGCGGGCCGGTGCGTAACCAGTCGCGGCCCTTGTCGACGAGGTCGGACACCTGGTTGCTGAGTTCGGTCGAGTGCCGGCTGATCTGCCAGGCCACGAAGTAGCCGATGCCGCTAAGCACCAGCAGGCCGATGAGCAGCGCCAGGCCGGCCGAGAGCGAGCGCGAGCCGGGCAGCCGGCGCAGCGACTTCTCCAGCGGGTGCAGGACGGCGGTGAAGAACAGGGCCAGCACGAAGGAGAACGCGACCAGCTCGATGCGGTCGAAGACACGGGCCAGGACGTAGATCACCACGCCGATGACGAGCAGCCGCCAGCCCCACGCGGCGGCCACCCGCACGTGCCAGGTGACCGCGTCCTCGGGGTTGTCGTACTTCTTCGCGGTGCGCGTCACGCGCCACCTGCCGCAAGAGCCGCCGCCGCCCGGATGACCGGGACCGTGAGCAGCCCGGCAGTGCCGTCGCCGCGGCGTACCCCGAGATCGAGCAGGGGTCGCCGGCCGAGCTCGGTGGCGGCGCGGCGTTGGACGGGGCTGGTCCCGGCGTCGGCGATCTGCCACCACCGCGCGGCGCGGGCCTGGACGTCGTGACACAGCAGGGCCGCGGTGACGGCGGCCGCGCCGTCGAGCACGACCCCGGTACGCCGGGCGACGGCGCGCATGATCAGCGCCACCGTCGCGGCGAGCGGCGGGTGGCCGAGTGCCGCCAGCAGGGCGGCGGGGTCGGAGCGCAGCTCACCCACGCGCCGGCGCCCGTCGCGCAGAGCGACGGCCTTCGCGATCCACGCGTCGGTGTCGGTGGCGGCAGCACCGCGGGGCAGCAGCGCCACGGGCTCGGCGCCGGTGAGCACCGCGACGACCAGTGCCGCAGCCACCGAGTCGTCGGGATCGGCGACGATGAGCAGGTCGGCGCCGGAGTCGATCTCGTCGTCGGCCGCCGCCAACCCGAGTGCGAACGCGCGCTCTGCGCTGTCGGCGCCGGCCACGGACAGCTCGCGGACGTGCACGCCCAGGTCGTCGGCCAGCACGGCGACCGCCTCGCTCACCGGCCCGAGCACCACGCAGCGTGCGCGCTTGGGGGCGACGACGGGCAACTGAGCCTGGGTGGCGGCGAGCCATTCGATCAGCTCGGCGAGCCGACCCCCGACCGCCGACGCCAGCGGACGCACCTGCGCGGCGGACCCGGCGTCGGTCCACTCCACATCCTCGCCGACGGCCACGAGGTCGATGGGAGCGGTCACCGCGCCAGTATGCCCAGACCGCCCGAACACGACGGGGAGGTCACGACGACTGGGTCACCCCGCGTTGACCCGGCTCGCGGCGGTGTGGTCACATGACCGCACCTGATCCAGCAAAGGGGAAGCCGGTCGAAGTCCGGCGCTGACCCGCAGCCGTAGACGCGCTCCGTGCGCGTGAGTCGGAATACCTGGCCTGGATCGGCTCCACTTCCCGTCGTGGTCTGCGGGCCGGAGCTTCGAGGTCGCGTGCCCCGCACGGCTGCCTCGGTGCCTCGGCGCGCGCCGCGACCGACACCGAGGACATCGATGCCCAGGCTCCGCACATCCCTTCTGACGGCAGGCGCGGGTCTCGCCGCCGTCGCGCTCACCGGCCTGTCGCTGGCCGGGCCGGCTGCAGCCGCTGCCAACCGGCTCGACACCACGACCGGCGCGGTGCCGGCCGCCGCCGGTTGGCTCACTACGCAGTTCGTCGGCGCCGGCCACGTGCCCTCGCCGTCCGGCGACCACTTCGACTCCAAGTACGGCTCGGCCTACTACCCGAACTACGGCGAGAACGCCGACGTCGTCTTCGGCCTCGCCGCCGCGAAGTCGGGCGGCGCGAAGATCACGACTGCGCTGCGCTACCTGAGCGACAACGCCGACGCCTACGCCGACTTCTCGCAGAGCCAGGGCGGCCCCTACGACGGCTCGGTCGCCAAGCTCGCCGTGGCCGACATCGTGGCCGCCGGTGATCCGACGAGTTTCGCCGGACACAACCTGCTGCAGACGCTCAAGGACGACGAGTGCACGAGCGCGCAGACGTGCACCGTCGGGTCGGCGGCCAACATCTACGCCAGCATCAGCGAGTCGTTCACGATCCTGGCCGAATCCCGCGCCGGTGGTGCGTACGCACCGTCCACCGCGGCGGTCAGCTACTTCCTGTCCCTGCAGTGCACCTCCGGCGGTTTCACCAGCGGCACCTCGGCCTGCGCCGCGGGCGACGCGGACGTCGACGCGACGTCCTACGCGATCATGGCGTTGGAGGCGCTCGGCGGTCACGGCACGCAGCTCGACAGCGCGGTTGCCTGGCTCGAGGGCCAGCGGAACAGCGCGGGTTACTGGGTCAGCCAGGGCATCGCCAACACCAACTCCACCGGGCTCGCGACCGCGGCGCTGCAGGGCGCAGGCCAGGACGTGGCGACATCACGGCGGTGGCTGCGCTCCCAGCAGGTGCCGCGCGGCCAGGCCGGTGCCGGCGCGTTGAAGTACGACGGCACGGTCACGCCGACGACGACCGACGCCACGTCGCCGTCGGTCCTCGCCACCGCGCAGGGCCTCGCCGGACTCGTCGACGGCGGCGGGCTGGCCACGCTGACCGCCGCGGGCACCACGTCCAGCGCCCAGGTGTTCGCCCCGACCACGTCGCTGTCCACGCAGGCGCCCCGGCCGGGCTCGCGGATCACCGTCGTCTCGCACGGGTTCGCGGCCGGCGAGGAGGTCGAGATCTCGGTCCACTCCACTACGGTCGTCGTCGCCTCCCCGCACGCCGACACGCTGGGTTCGGTCCGCTCGACGTTCGCCCTGCCCGCGTCGTTGACCTCCGGCGCCCACACCATCGAGCTCGCCGGGCAGACGTCCGGGCTGG
>CAZZZE010000223.1:0-4819 GCA_964658365.1 uncultured Jatrophihabitantaceae bacterium | reverse complement strand
CCGGCGACGACTGGGCGGCCCGGCTGGCCGAGACGGCGCGGGTCGCGCACGACGCGGGGCGCGGCGCCGTGCTCGTCGTACCCGACGTCCGTGACCTCGCCCGCGTCGACGCTGCGCTCACCGCGGCGCTCGGCGCCGGGCGGCACGTCGCGCTGTCGGCCGATCTCGGGCCCGCCGAGCGCTACCGCCGCTGGCTCGCGGTGCGCCGGGGCATCGTGCGGGTCGTCGTGGGCACCCGCGCGGCGGCGTACGCACCGGTCGCCGACGTCGGCCTGCTCGCGATCTGGGACGACGGCGACGACCTGCACGCCGAACCGCGGGCGCCCTACCCGCACGCGCGCGACGTCCTGGTGCTGCGCTCGGCCCTCACCGGCGCCGCCCTGGTCCTCGCCGGGCACGGCCGCACGGCCGAGGCCCAGCAGCTCGTCGAGACGGGCTGGGCGCACGAGATCGCGCCCGAGCGCGGGGTGCTGCGCTCGTCGGCGCCGCGGGTGCGGCCGGTTGCCGACGACGTCGAGATCGCGCGCGACCCCGCCGCCGCCGCGGCCCGGCTGCCGAGCCTGGCGTGGCGCACCACCCGCGAGGCGCTGCAGGCCGGGTACGCGGTGCTCGTCCAGGTGCCGCGGGGCGGCTACGTGCCGTCGCTGGCCTGCGCCCGTGACCGGACCCCCGCACGCTGCGCCGTCTGCTCGGGCCCGCTCGCGGCGTCGTCCCAACGGGCGGTCCCGGTCTGCCGGTGGTGCGCGCGCGGCGCCCCGGACTGGGCCTGCCCCACGTGCGGCGGCACCCGGTTACGGGCCAGCGTCGTCGGCTCGGCGCGCACCGCCGAGGAGCTCGGTCGCGCTTTCCCGGGTGTGGCGATCCGCACGTCCGGCGGCGAGCACGTCCTGGTAGACGTCGCGCCCGAGCCCGCGGTCGTCGTGTGCACGCCGGGCGCCGAACCGGTCTGCCCCGGCGGTTACGGCGCCGCGCTGCTGCTCGACGGGTGGGCGCTGCTGTCGCGTCCCGACCTGCGCGCCGCCGAGGAGGCCCTGCGCCGCTGGGCCAACGCCGCCGCGCTCGTGCGTCCCGGTGGGCCGGTGATCGTGGGAGCCGACGCCGGCGTCCCGGCGGTGCAGGCCCTGGTGCGCTGGGACCCGGCCGGCTTCGCCGCGCGCGAGCTGTCCGAGCGGGCCGAGCTCGACTTCCCGCCGGCGTCGCGGATGGCGTCGCTCACCGCGTCGTCGGCCACGTTGGCCGAGCTGGTGGCCGCGCTCGATCCGCCCGACGGGCTGCAGACGATCGGCCCGGTGCCGGTCGATCGCGAGACCCACCGGCTGCTGCTACGGGTGCCGCGCGCGCAGGGCGCGGAGCTGGCGCACGCGCTCAGGACCGCCGCAGCCGGCCGCTCGGCCCGGCGATCCGCCGAGCCGGTCCGCATCCAGCTCGACCCGCTCGAGCTGCTCTGATCAACGAGGCGCGGCGAGCGCCTCGAGCGCCGAGTCGTGGTGGGTGTTCGCGTCAGCCGCGCCGGCGGATTCACCGTGGACGTACTTCTCGCCGCGCATCAGCGAGGCGCCGACGGCGAGCAGCAGCATGATGATCGCCGCGGTGAACGCGATCGTCAGGCCGTGCATGAACGGCCCCGAGACGAGGCTCGGGAAGAAGTGCCCGTTGTAGATCTTGGCGCCCACCGCCGGCGAGGCGTTCGGCACGAGCTCCTTGATCGGGTTGCCGCCCAGGAACGCGGCGAACAGGATGCCGACCGGAGAGGCGTGCGAGGCCTGGGTGGCCGTCGTCGGATCGACGCCGGCACCGGTGAGACCGCCGGACAGCGCGCTGGGCAGCCGCGAGGCGAGGCCCACCGCCATGAGCGTGAAGAAGCCGCCCAGCGAGATGACCATGCCCGCGTTCATGCCGGTTGCCCGGATGCCGGACGCGGCACCGCGTGCGTTGGCCGGGACGGCGTTCATGATCGCGGCTGCGTTCGGTGCCGACATCAGGCCCATGCCGATGCCGTTGAGGGCCAGCAGGGTGGCGAACACCACGTAGTTGAAGTCGGCCGGCAGCAGGATCAGCCCGCCGAAGGTGCAGGCGGTCAGCAGCAGGCCGCCGGAGGCGAACGCGCGGGCGCCGAAGCGGTCGGACACCGCGCCGGAAGCCGGCCCGGCGATCAGGAAGCCGATGGTGAGCGGCAGCATGTAGATGCCCGCCCACAGCGGGGTGTCCTCGAAGCTGTAGCCGTGCAGCGGCAACCAGATGCCCTGCAACCAGATGATGAGCATGAACTGCAGGCCGCCCCGCGACATGGCCGCGAGCAGGTTGACGGCCTGGCCGGCGCTGAACGCCCGGATGCGGAACAGCCGCATGTCGATCATCGGGTCGGTGACCTTCGTCTCGATGATGACGAAGGCGATGAGCAGCGCGACGCCGGCGACGAGGCCGGCGACGACCTTCGGCGACGTCCAGCCCATGGCGTGGCCGCCGTAGGGCTGCAGGCCGTAGGTGACGGCGACGAGCGCGGAGATCAGCCCGACGCCGAAGGTCAGGTTGCCCCACCAGTCGATGACCACGGCCTTCGACCGGTCGCGCGGGCCGTCCTTGAGCGTGCGGTAGCCCATCCAGGTACCCCACGCACCGATCGGCACGCTGACCCAGAAGACCGCGCGCCAGTCCCATTCCGAGAGCACGCCGCCGATGACCAGGCCGAAGAACGACCCGGCAATGGCGGCCACCTGGTTGACGCCCAGCGCGAAACCGCGCCGGTCGGCCGGGAAGGCGTCGGTGATGAGCGCCGAGGAGTTCGCGGTGACCATTGCGCCGCCCACGCCCTGCAGGATGCGCAGCAGGATGATCTCGAGCGCGCCCGCGCCGCCCGAGTTCGGCACCAGCGCGCAGCCCACCGAGCCGATCGTGAAGATCAAAAAGCCCAGGTTGAAGATGCGCGCGCGGCCGTACTGGTCGCCGAGGCGGCCGAACGTCACCACCAGCACCGCGGTGACGAGCATGAAGCCCATCAGCATCCAGAGCAGGTAGCTGATGTTCGACGGCGCCAGCGGATCGAGCCCGAGGCCGCGGAAGATCGCCGGCAGCGAGATCAGCAGGATCGAGGAGTTCAGCGTCGCGGCGAGCATGCCGACGGTGGTGACCGAGAGCGCGATGCGCCTGGCGTGGGTGGCGGTGTCCGGCACGAGTGGTCCTTTCGTTCGTTAGCCATCCTAACTAATTCCCAGGATCTCTGCACGCTCCGGGTCTCGCTAGACTCGGACGCTGTCGTTGCCGCACTGACGCAGGGAGTTTCGTGACCGTCCAGCCCATCCGGCTCTTCGGCGATCCCGTGCTGCGCACCCCGGCCGACATCGTCACCGACTTCGACAAGGAGCTGCGCACCCTGGTCGCCGATCTCGAGGCCACCATGCTCGACGCTCCCGGCGCCGGCCTGGCCGCGCCGCAGATCGGCGTCGGCCTGCGGGTGTTCACCTACCACGTGACCGGCGAGGGGGAGGGGCACCTCGTCAACCCGGTCCTGCACTTCCCCGACGACGAGGAGCAGGACGGCCCGGAGGGCTGCCTGTCCATCCCCGGCCTGCAGTTCGACTGCCGCCGCAGGGAGCACGTGGTCGCGCACGGCCAGAACATGTACGGCGACCCGATCACCGTCGAGGGCAGCGCCCTGCTCGCCCGCGCGATCCAGCACGAGACCGACCACCTCGACGGCGTGCTGTTCGTCGACCGGCTCGACGCCGACACGCGCCGGGCGGCCATGAAGGCGATCCGCGAGGCGGAGTGGAACGGGGGCAGCGTGCCCACGGTGAAGGTCAGTCCGCACCCGTCCGGCGGTCGATGAGGCTCGCCCTGGCCGGCACCCCCGCGGCCGCCGTCCCCACCCTGCAGGCCCTGCTCGACGCGCCGCAGCACGACGTCGTCGCGGTGATCACCCGCCCGCCGTCGCGCTCCGGGCGTGGCCGCAAGGTGGCCGCGTCCCCGGTGGCCGACCTGGCCGGCCGGGTCGGCGTCCCCGTCCTGACCCCGGCGAAGCCGGCCGAGCCGGCCTTCCTCGACGAGCTGCGCCGCCTCGACCTCGACTGCTGTCCCGTCGTCGCGTACGGCGCCCTGCTGCCCCCGAGCGCGCTCGCCGTGCCGCGGCTGGGCTGGGTCAACCTGCACTTCTCGTTGCTGCCGGCCTGGCGGGGAGCAGCGCCGGTGCAGCACGCCGTCCTGCACGGCGACGAGATCACCGGCGCCTCGACGTTCCTCATCGAGCAGGGTCTCGACACCGGGCCCGTGTACGGCGTGGTCACCGAGTCGATCCGGCCCACCGACACGAGCGGTGACCTGCTCGAGCGGCTCGCGCTCAGCGGCGCCGGGCTGATGGTCGCCACGATGGACGGCCTGGCCGACGGCAGCCTGGTGGCCGTGCCGCAGGCGGCCGACGGCGTCTCGATCGCGCCCAAGCTGACGCCGGCCGACGCGGAGGTCCACTGGACGTCACCGGGGCGGCACGTCGACCGGCTGATCCGAGCCTGCACCCCGGCGCCCGGTGCCTGGACGACCTTCCGCGGCGAACGGCTCAAGCTGGGCCCGGTGGGCCTGCGCGGCGGCAACGAGCTCGCGCCCGGCGAGCTGCGCGTCGAGCGCTCCGGCGTCACGGTGGGTACCGCCACCCTCGAGGTCGCGCTCGATCAGGTCCAGCCGCCCGGCAGGCGTCCGATGCCGGCCGCGGACTGGGCGCGCGGCGCCCGCGTCGGGTCCGGCGAGCGTCTCGGTGGTTGACCCGCGATCGGCCCGGCGACCGCCGCGCCGCCCCTCCGGACGCCCGCCCGGCGCGCCGGCCGGCAAG
>CAZZZE010000222.1:0-4822 GCA_964658365.1 uncultured Jatrophihabitantaceae bacterium | reverse complement strand
GGCTTGATGTCGCGGTGGATGATCCCGTTGCGGTGGCTGAAGTCCAGGGCGCTGTCGATGTCGGCGACGATCTCCATCGCCCGCCGCGGCGGCAGGGCGCCCTCGGACTTCAGGACGTCGCGCAGCGTGCGGCCCTCGACGTACTCCATGACGATGAACGGGATGGACGTGCCGTCGGGCGCGGCGTCCTCGCCGGTGTCGTAGACCGAGACGATCGCCGGGTGGTTCAGCCCCGCCGCCGAGTGCGCCTCGCGACGGAACCGATGCAGGAACGACGGGTCGCGGGCCAGGTCGGCGCGCAGCACCTTGATCGCGACGTCCCGGTTCAGCCGGGTGTCGTGCCCCCGGTGCACCTCGGCCATCCCGCCGTAGCCGATCAGCTCCCCCAGTTCGTAGCGTTCGCCGACCATCCGCGGCTGCGTCATCGTCCGTCCTCAGTCCTGGTTGCCATTGTTCAGTTGGTCCCGATGGAGCGCAGGTAGGCCTCCATGACCGACCGCGCCTTGGGGGCGGCGTCCTCGCCACCGGTCGCGTCGCTGTTCTCGAGGATCACCGCGACGGCGATCTTGGCCTGGCCCTTCACGAGGGCGAAGCCGGAGAACCACGAGTGCGCCGGCAGCGCCTTGCCGTTGGCGTCCTCGTGGTCGGCGGTGCCGGTCTTGCCGCCGACCACGACGTTGGGCAGGTCGGTGATCGCCGCAGCCTTGCCGGTGGCGCTGCTGCCGGCTTCCTTGCCCGAGACGACGTTCTCCATCATCGTCATCAGCTGGGAGTCCAGGCTCGGGTCGAGCACCTGGCTCAGCTGGGTGGGCGTGGTGGTGCTCAGCACCGACTGGTTGGGCCGCAGCGTGTTCTTCACGAGGTAGGGCTTGTAGAGCGTGCCGTTCTGGGCGACGGCCGCCGAGATCATTGCCGCCTGCAGCGGGGTGAGCGCGACGTTGCGCTGGCCGAAGGCCGACTGCGCCAACGCCACCGCGTCGGTGCCGAGCTCGCTGACGTCGCCGATCGTCGAGGCGACGGTGCTCAGCGGGATCTTCAGCGCCGAGGTGTCGAAACCGAACAGCTTCGCCTCCGCGGCGATCCTGGCGACCCCGAGCTTCTGGACCGCCAGCGCCGCGAACGCGGTGTTGCAGGACTTCTCGAGCGCGTAGTCGAGCGTGGCCGTGGCGCTGCCGTCCTTGCACTGCTCGCGGTAGCCGCTGGAGAGCGTGAAGTTGTGGATGCAGGGCCCGGTGTCGTTCTTCGCGCACGGCGTCTGCTTCTTCGTGGCGGCCGCGTCGTCGGGCCAGTAGTACTGCGGCGCCGAGATCTTGTCGTCGAGCTTGATGCCGGCCTTGAGCGCCGCCGCGGCCACGATCACCTTGAAGATCGAGCCCGGCGGGTAGGTGATGTCGAAGGCGCGGTTGTTCATCGGGCCGAGGGCGGTGGGGTTCGCCTTGAAGAACGCGGTCGGGTCGTTCGCGACGTCGCTGCAACCCTTGGACGTCGAGGTCGGCTCGCGCTTGGCGATCTCGGCCGCGAGCCGCGCCTTGTACCGGGCGTCGGACTCGCCGGCGTTCTGCGGCGGCAGGTCGCTGTAGCAGTCGTGGGCGTGGGAGATGGCGTCGGAGCTGTGCGAGCTCAGCGCGGTCGGGTCGTAGGACGGGGTGGACACCGCGGCCAGGATCGCGCCGGTCGACGGGTCGAGCGCAACGACGGCGCCGGGCCGGTAGGTGCCGTTCGGCAGCCGCATCGCCTTGTACGCCGCGGTCTGCGCGGCGTTGTTGATCGTCAGGTCGACGGTGCCGCCGCGCGGGTTGCGTCCGGTGAGCAGGCTGGCCAGGTTGGTCGTGAACAGGGTGGGCGAATCGCCGCTGAGCACGTCGTTCTCGGTCTCCTCGATGCCTGAGGGGCCGTAGATGAAGGAGTACGAACCGGTGACCGGTGCGTAGGTCGGTCCCTGCGGGTACTGGCGCAGGTACTTCAACTCATCGCTGGTCTTGCGCGACTGCGCGACGGCGGTCCCGTCGACGACGATCTGCCCGCGCGGGCTCGAGTACTCGTTCAGCAGCACCCGGCGGTTGGCCGAGTTGTCGCGGTAGGAACTGCCCTGCAGGACCTGGACGACGTTGAGGTTGACGAACAGCGCGAGGAACAGCACCGCCACGGCGATGGACACCTTGCGGATCGGCCGGTTCATGTGGGCTCTCCCGGATTCATGCCGGCACCACCGGCTGCTCGGCGGTCATGGCCCGCGCCGGAGGGGTGGTGGCCGGTCGGCGCGCGGCGTCGGAGATCCGCACCAGCAGCGCGAGCACCGCCCAGCTTCCCAGCAGTGACGACCCGCCGTAGGACAGGAACGGCGCGGTCAGCCCGGTCTCGGGCAGCAGCCGGGTGACCCCGGCGACGACGACGAACAGCTGCAGGGCGATGAGGAACGCCAGGCCACAGGCCAGCAACTTGCCGAAGGAGTCCCGCGCGGCGAGCCCCGCGGCGAAGCCACGCGCCACCAGCATCGCGTACACCGCCAGCAGCCCGACGAGACCGAACAGCCCGATCTCCTCGCCGAAGGAGGCGATGATGTAGTCCGTGCTGGCCAGGGGCACGAGTTCGGGATGGCCGCCGCCCAGCCCGGTGCCGAAGATGCCGCCGGTGCCGAGTCCGAACAGGGACTGCTGAGCCTGCCGGGCCGGGCCGTAGGGGTCGTAGCGGAACACGTGCAGCCAGAGGTCGACGCGGGTCTGCACGGTGCCGAAGATCTGGTAGGCGACGTAGGCGCCACCGGCGAACAGCAGCGCGCCGACGATCACCCAGCTCACCCGCTCGGTCGCCACGAACAGCAACACCACGAACAGGCCGAAGAACAGCAGTGACGTGCCGAGGTCGTGACCGCGCACGAGCACCCCGATGCACAGCAACCAGGCCAGCAGCAGCGGCCCGAAGTCGCGCCCGCGCGGGAAGTCGATGCCCAGGAACCGGCGGCCGGCCAGCGCCAGGACGTCGCGCTTCTGCACGAGGTACGCCGCGCCGAAGATCGTGAGCAGGACCTTCGCGAACTCTCCGGGCTGCAGCGAGAACCCCGCGACACGGATCCAGATCCGCGCGCCGTTGACCTCGCTGAACCGGGCCGGCAGCACTGCGGGCAGCATGAGCAGGAAGACCCCGACCAGCGCCAGGGTGTAGGCGTAGCGCTGCAGCACGCGGTGGTCGCGCACCACCAGCAGCAGCCCGAGGAAGAGCAGCACGCCCAGTGCCGTCCACACCACCTGCGTCGGCGCCTGGGCGCCGGCGAACTGCTGGCCGTTCTGCTCGGCCTGCGTCTTGAGCCCCAGGTCCAGACGATGGATCATCACCAGGCCCAGGCCGTTGAGCAGCACGACCAGCGGCAGCATCAGCGGGTCGGCATAGCGCGCGATCCTGCGGATGACGAGGTGCGCGGCGAGGCCGGCGGCCAGCGGCACGGCCGCATACGTCACCAGGTGCGACGAGATGCGCCCGTCGCGCGCTGCCTCCACCGCTCCCTCGGCGCCGACCACGATCAGCACCGCGAACGCCAGCAGCAGCAGTTCGAGGTTGCGTCGGGTGGGGATGCGCAGGCTCGGGTTGAGCGTCGCGCTCATCGAGTTCGTCACCGGCGGCACCTCTGGCTCGACACGCTCGGCGCGGGCGCGACGGTCGTCGGCGTGCCGCCCGCCGCCGCGGTGGGCGTGCCGGTCGTCGAGGATGTCGCAGCGGGTGTCGTCGGAGAAAATGTCGCGGTGGGGCACAGCGGCAGCCGCTGGCTGCGCAGGTTCATGATGATGCTCTTGGCCTCGGACTTGCTGCCCGCGGTGATGCCGTCGATGACCTGCGAGCGCACCGAGGGGTAGAGGTCCGAGAGCCGCAGGTCGCTGAGCTCGTAGACCTTGAAGAACTTCAGCGGCCCAAACTCGGTGTCGACGCCACGGTAGATCGCGACGTCGTTGTCGGCGTGGCCGACGAAGTACTGGCTCTGCGTCCAGGCGTACGTGCTGCCCAGCGCACCGGCAACGAACAGCAGCACGACGAGGACGAGCAGCCAGGGCCGCCAGTGCCACACGCTGCGGTGCTTCGTCGGCCCGGTGTCGGCGGTCCCCGACGAGCGCGTCGCCAGCGGGCGCGACATCAGCGCGGCGCGCTCGGCGGCGCTGCCGTTGCCCGGGACGTCGGCCGCGGACGGATCGACGAACGCACCGGCGATCACGGGGGTGTCGTCGATCTCGTCGCCCACGCGGGCGTTGAGGACGTCGGCGACGATGACGGTGACGTTGTCGGGGCCGCCGCCGCGCAGCGCCAGCTCGACGAGCCGGTCGGCCGCCTCCTGCGGTTCCGCGATCTGCAGGGTGTCGGCGATGGTCTCGGCCGACACGACGTCGGACAGCCCGTCGGAGCACAGCACGTAGCGGTCGCCGTCGCGGGCCTCGCGGATCGAGACATCGGGTTCGACCTCGGTGCCGAGCAGCGCCCGCAGGATGACCGACTTGCGCGGGTGGTCCTTCGCCTCGTCCGCGGTGAGCTTGCCGGCGTCGACCAGGTACTGGACGTAGGTGTCGTCGTGCGTGATCTGGGTCAGCTGTCCGCCGCGCAGCAGGTAGGCCCGCGAGTCGCCGACGTGCACGAGCCCGACCATCCCGGTCCCGGTCCCGCCGACGAAGCGCAGCGCGGTGAGCGTGGTCCCCATGCCGTCGAGTTCCTTGCGCTGCGCGACGGCCTGGGAGATGCCGTCGTTGGCCTCGGCCACCGCGGCGCGCAACGCGCCCATGAGGTCCTCGATGCGGCGGTCCTCGTCGAGCGGCTCGAGGGTGCTGATGACGATCTTGCTGGC
>CAZZZE010000221.1:0-4828 GCA_964658365.1 uncultured Jatrophihabitantaceae bacterium | reverse complement strand
CGCGCTCGCCGACCGGCGGGTCTTCCTCGCTGGCTCGGGCGCCGCGGCGGTACTGGCTGCGGTCACCGGCTTCGGCGGCCGTGCCGCGCAGCACGCGCGCTTCGACGTCGCGGCCAAGCGGCGCAAGGTGGCGCTGCCGGCGGCGGCGCCGTCGTCCTCGGCCGTGCCGGCGGGTGTCGAGCTGGGCAAGAGCGGCGTGCCCTGGCGGACGTCGAACGCCGACTTCTATCGCGTCGACACCGCGCTGTCGGTGCCCCAGATCGACCCGGACTCCTGGAAGCTGCGTATCCACGGTCTGGTCGACACCCCGCTGACGCTGACGTACAAGCAGCTGATCGCCCGCGGTCTCGAGGAGCACTGGATCACGCTGAGCTGCGTGTCCAACGAGGTCGGTGGCCAGCTGGTCAGCAACGCCCTGTTCCGCGGCGCCCGGCTCGACGCGCTGCTGCGCGAGGCCGGGCTGCACGCCAACGCCGACCAGCTGCTCATGACCTCCGACGACGGCATGACCATCGGCGCGCCGGCTCGCACGGTCACCGACGGCCGGGCCGCGCTGCTCGCGGTCGGCATGAACGGCGCGACGCTGCCCGTCGAGCACGGTTTCCCGGTCCGCGTCGTCGTGCCCGGCCTGTACGGCTACCTCTCCGCGTGCAAGTGGGTCGTCGACATCGAGGCGACCACGTTCGCGAAGCACAAGGCGTACTGGGTCCAGGGCGGGTGGAGCACCGATCCGCCGATCCGCATCGCGTCGCGCATCGACCGGCCGAGCTCGAACGAGGTGCTCAACGTCGGCGAGGCCTACGCCGTCGCCGGCGTCGCCTGGGACCAGCACGTCGGGATCGGCAAGGTCGAGGTACAGATCAACAACGGCCCCTGGGCGCCGGCTCGGCTCGCGGCGGTCCCGTCGGAGGACACCTGGCGGCAGTGGGTCTACGCCTGGACGCCGCCGGAGTCCGACCACTACACGATCCGCGTCCGCGCCACCGACACCAGAGGACGCGTCCAGGACGCGAAGGTCCGCGACGTGTTCCCCTCCGGCGCGACCGGCTTGCACACCGCGTCGATTCGCGCCGTCGTCTAGCTCGCGTGCGGGTCAGGTCTCCTCGGCGAGCACGGTCAGCAGCCGGCGCAACGACGAGTCGAGGCGGCGCCGGTCGGACGCATTGATCGTGCTCAGCAGCTTCTTGCTGTTCGCGAGGTGCGCCTCGAGCGCGGTGTCGGCCGCCGTGCGGCCGGCCGGGGTGAGCGTCACGAGGACGCTGCGGCGGTTGTCGGGGTCGTGCGCCCGCCGCAGGTAGTCGACGGCCTCGAGCCGGTCGAGCCGGTTGGTCATGGCCCCGGGCGAGAGCATGAGCAGCCGGGCCATGGCCGACGGCGTTGCGGTGAACGGTTCGCCCAGCCGGCGCAGCGCCGCCAGCACCTCGTACTCGCCGCGCCCGATGCCCTGGTCGACGAAGGCCCGCTCGAGCAACGGTGCGAGCACCGTCCCGATGCGCACCAACCGGCCGATGGTGGCCAAGGCATCGAATATGTCATCGGGCAGATCAGGTCGTGCCAGGCGCCACTGATCAACCAACTCGTCGATTAAATCTGTTTCCCCCATCGTCGAACACTAATTCAGTGCGCGACTCTTCGCCTCCGAACATTTCGACGGTGTGAGCGCACGCGCTGCGGCCTGTTCGGTCGTTGAGCCGTATCGTGGCGGCCGTGCCTCAAGCGAACCCGTCGCGGCGCGATGCGCCGATCGGCATGGTGGACTCCGGTGTCGGTGGGCTCACGGTCGCCCGCGCCGTCCTCGACCAGCTGCCCCACGAGGCGCTGCACTACGTCGGCGACACCGCCCACAGCCCCTACGGCCCGAAGCCGATCGCGGAGGTGCGTCGGTACGCGCTCGCCGTGATGGACCAGCTGGTCGAGACGGGCGTCAAGGCGCTTGTCATCGCCTGCAACAGCGCGTCGTCGGCGTGCCTGCGAGACGCCCGCGAGCGCTACGACGTGCCGGTGGTCGAGGTCGTGATGCCCGCGGTGCGGCGTGCCGCAGCAGCCACCCGCAACGGCCGGATCGGCGTCATCGGCACCGCCGTCACGATCACGAGCGGTGCCTATCAGGACGCGTTCGAGGCAGCGTCCGGTGTCGAGGTGTACGCCGCGGCCTGCCCCCGCTTCGCGGAGTTCGTCGAGCGTGGGGTCACCAGCGGTCGGCAGTTGCTGGGCCTGGCCGAGTCCTACCTCGCGCCGCTCAACGCGGCCGGCGTCGACACGCTGGTGCTGGGCTGCACGCACTACCCCCTGCTGACGGGATTGCTGTCCGTCGTCATGGGTGACACGGTCACACTGGTGTCGAGTGCCGAGGAGACGGCGAAGGATGTGTTCCGCATGCTGATGTCGCGTGACCTGCTGCGCAGCGACGATGCTCCGCCGCCCGGGCACGTCTTCCGGGCGACGGGCGCCGACGAGACCTTCCGCCAGCTCGGCCGGCGCTTCCTCGGCCCGCAGATCGACGCGCCTGCGGTCGTCGGCGGTGCGCTGTGACCGACGACTTCACGGTCACCGTGCTGGGTTGTTCCGGCAGCCTGCCCGGCCCGGACTCGCCGGCGTCGGGGTACCTGATCGAGGCCGAGGGTTACCGCCTCGTGCTCGACCTCGGCCACGGCGCGTTCGGCGCGCTGCAGCGCTACGTCGACCCGGCCGACGTCGACGCGATCGTCATCTCCCACCTGCACGCCGATCACTGCATCGACCTGACCGCCTACATCGTGGCGCTGCGCTACGGGGGCGAGGGCTACCGGTTGCGGGGGCGCGACAAGCGCATCCCGCTCGTCGGCGTGCCCGGTACCCGCGATCGGCTTGAGGCTGCCTACGACCCGCTGGCCCGCAAGCTCGGGCTGCACGAGCTGTTCTCCTTCGCCACGCCGACGCAGACCGACCTCGGCCCGTTCGCGATGTCGTACGCACCGATGAACCACCCGACGCCGACCAACGGCGTGCGCCTCGAGTTCGGGGGCCGCTCGCTCGTCTACTCCGCCGACACCGGTGAGTCGGCAGACCTGGTCACCCTCGCCGAGGGCGCCGACGTCCTGCTCTGCGAGGCCTCGGTCGCACCCGACGACGAGTTCGTGCCTGACCTGCACCTCACCGGCCGGATGGCCGGCGAGCACGCCGACAAGGCCGGTGTCGACCGGCTGATCGTCACCCACGTCCCGCCGTGGAACTCGCGCCAGGTCGCCGCTGACGAGGCCGCCCGAGCGTTCGACGGGACCATCGAGATCGCCACCCCGGACGCCACGTTCGTGATCTGACCTCGCCTTGATCAACAGACGCGTATGCGCGTCCTGGCGAGCGTTTCCCGCTCTTGATGACCTCGACGCTGCGTCTGCGGGCAGGAACCGGCGCTCGTCTCAGCTGATCAGTGACTCGAGACGGGCGTAGGAAGTCTCCATACCGTCGGTCATGCCGGTGGCCAGCGCGGCGTCGCGGACCTGGGCGTCCGGGTAGGTGACGAGAAGGGACAACAGGGTGCCGTCCTCGACCGCGGTGAGCGTGAGTTCGTTGGTGGTCGACGGGACCTCGGTGCCGGTCATGGTCTCGGTGGTCACGGACCGGTGCGGTGGCAGGGACTCCAACAGCGTCCCGGTGAAGCCGAACTTCCGCTCGCCGTCGACGTGCGCCCACTCGTAGCGGTAAGTCTGGCCGACCTCGGTGGCGACCTCGCAGACCGGCATGCTCCAGCCGTCGGGTCCGAGCAGCCACTGCTGCAGCAGGTCCGGCTCGTGGTGCGCCCGCCACACCGCGTCTAGACCGCCCCGGATGATCCGGCTGATCCGGACCTGCGTGTCGCTGAGGATCTGTGTCGTCGTCCCGTCGCCGGCTGCGAAGGAAGCAAGGTCGGCCAGCACGGCGTCCATCTGCCCCATCGCTTCGGTGATCCCTTGCTCCATGCCCATGGCGAGCAACTGCTCCAGCTCGGCGACCGTGTTGAAATACGTCGTCGTGGACACTCGTGATCCACCCGAGTTCGCTTCGAAGGCAAAGATCATCCGCATCCAGGGCATCTGCGGGTTCGGCGTGCCGCTCGCGTCGGCGAACCCGTCCCGCACCTCGAAGCCCTTCAACTCATCGACGGCGACCCATTCCCAGTACCCGCGCGACACGTCGCCGTCCGGTAGGGACATCGCGTACTCGCTGCGTCCGCCGACGCAGCCGTCGTGCCGGGTGAAGACGGACGGACAGGTCGGCGGCCCCCAGAACCGCTCGAGTTGGCGCGGGTCCAGGTAGGCGTCCCAGAGCCGGCGAAGCGGCGCGTCGAAGTCGGCGACGACAGTCATCGTGAGGGACTCGGCGTCTTTGGTGACAGAGGTGACGGGCATCGGTTCGTCCTTTATGTCGTTTCGGGTGTTACAGACATCGTGTCGTCGGTGAGCAGGGCGTCGAGTCGATCGATGCGCGCGCGCCAGACCTGTTCATAGGTATCCAGCAGTGCCTGGGCGCGCCGGATCATGTCGGGATTGCCGCGGACGATCCGCTCCCTGCCGCGCGGGCGCTTCACCACCAGACCAGCTCCCTCCAGCACCGCAACGTGCTTCTGCACCGCGGCGAAGGACATCTCGTAGCAGGCAGCCAACTCCGAGACCGTCGCCTCGCCGGCCAGGGTGCGTCGGACGATGTCGCGGCGCGTCACATCGGCCAGGGCCCGGAAGATCCGGTCGACCTCGGCGTCGCTGAGTGCAGTTCGTACAACCATTTGGTTGTATGTTTGCACGAGGTGGGCAGCCGGTCAACCGGACGGCGGCTCAGGTGCAGTCGAAGAGTCCCGGGAGGATGGATCCCA
>CAZZZE010000220.1:0-4835 GCA_964658365.1 uncultured Jatrophihabitantaceae bacterium | reverse complement strand
ACTCGTACATGACGTCCTTGAGCCAGTGCCGGATCGGCACCGGGAAGCCGAGCTTCGGGCGGTTGAGCACGTGCGCCGGGACGATGAGTTCCAGCGCACGGCGTAGCGCGTACTTGGTCGTCTCCTTGGTCAGCTTCAGGTCGGTGGGTATCGACGAGGCGACGGCGAAGACCTCGGTGTCGAGGAACGGCACCCGCAGCTCGAGGGAGTTGGCCATCGTCATCTTGTCGGCCTTGACCAGGATGTCGCCGCGCAGCCAGGTGAACAGGTCGACGTACTGCATCCGCGTCGAGTCGTCGAGGTGGGTGGTGCGCTCGTAGAGCGGGCCGGTGACGTCCATGTAGGAGACATCGGGCCGGTAGCCGGGAAACAGGCCCTGCATCTCATCGGGCCGAAAGATCCGGGCGTTGCCGTAGTAGCGCTCCTCGATGCCGATCGCGCCGCGCCGCAGCAGGTCCTTGCCGCGCCGGCCCTCGGGGACGCGCGTCGAGAGCTTGCCGAGGCCCTTGCGGGCCGATGCCGGCAGGTAGGAGAACCCGCGCAGCGAGATCGGCTCGCGGTAGATCGTGTAGCCGCCGAACAGCTCGTCGGCGCCCTCGCCCGAGAGCACCGCCTTGACCCGCTTGCGGGCCTCGCGGGCGATGAAGTACAGCGGGACGAGCGCGGGGTCGGCCACCGGGTCGTCGAGGTACCAGACGATCAGCGGCAGCGTCTCCATCATCTCCTCGGCCGTGACGACCTTGGTGACGTGCTCGACGCCGATCGCGGCTGCGGACTCGGCCGCGACGTCGATCTCGCTGTATCCCTCGCGCTCGAAGCCGGTGGTGAAGGTCAGCAGATCGGGCTTGTGCCGCTTGGCCAGCGCCGCGACGGCGGTGGAGTCGATGCCACCGGACAGGAACGAGCCGACGG
Source organism: uncultured Jatrophihabitantaceae bacterium (assembly GCA_964658365.1). Taxonomy (GTDB): domain Bacteria; phylum Actinomycetota; class Actinomycetes; order Mycobacteriales; family Jatrophihabitantaceae; genus Jatrophihabitans. Next base: position 3,923 of record CAZZZE010000220.1, on the reverse strand, counting down.
TGACGTCGGGGTCGGCACGCATGTGCTTCTCGACCGAGTCCTCGAGGGCCTCGGCAATGCGCCGGTACAGCTTGTCGGGCTCCGGGGCGGGCCGGATCTCGAAGTCGGGGTGGAAGTAGCGGTGGGCGCGCAGCGGCTCGCCGGGCCGCAGGGTGAAGTGCGTGCCGGACTCCACGCGCCGGATCGCGGTGTGCATCGACGCCGGCTCCGGGACGTACTGCAGGGTGAGATAGTGCTGCACCGCGGTGTGATCCACGGTGTGCCGTTCCTCGACCGACGCGAGGTCGAGCAGCGACTTCTTCTCGCTGGCGAAGAACGTGCCGCGCTCGTCGCTCATCGTGTACAGCGGCTTGATCCCGAACCAGTCGCGCGCCCCGAAGAGCACCCTGTCGCGGGAGTCCCAGATCAGGAAGGCGAACATGCCGCGCAGCTCGCGGACGAACCTCTCGCCGAGGTAGTGGTAGCCGGCCACGATGGCCTCGCCGTCGCCCTCGGTCTCGAAGGTGGCACCGAAGTCGCGCGTGAGCCGTTCGCGCAGCTCGAGGTAGTTGTAGATCTCGCCGTTGAAGATCAACTGGTAGCGACCGCCCAGCCAGGGCAGCGGCTGGTGGGAGTGGTCGAGGTCGATGAACGCCAGCCGGCGGAACCCGATCGCGACGTCGTCGTCGTGCCACACGCCGCCCTCGTCGGGGCCCCGGTGGCGCATGTCGCGCAGCGCCGTCTCGACCCCGTCGGCGACGCTCGCCGCGCCGCCGTCGCTCGACAGGAAACCGATCAGTCCGCACACGCGGTCCAGTATCCCGGTGCGCACCCCAGCCCGGTGCGCGGGGAGAGGTCAAGTACCCTCGGCCTAGTGCTCGGACGTGGGTGTGCGAAGGGTGGTTCACAGGTGTCGCGTAAGCCTTGGGGTCGCCCGCGTGCAGGCGTCAAGAGCGCCCGGGCCGCCGGTCTGCTGGCGCTGCTGACCCTGACGTTGTCCGGTTGCTCGGCCCAGCAATGGGAGCGCAACCTGCGTTTCGGCTGGCCCACCGGCGTCACCAAGCAGGCCACCCGCATGCGGGTGCTGTGGACCTGGACGGGCGTCACCGCCTTGGCGCTCGGCGTCGTCGTCTGGGGACTCATCTTCTGGGCCTGCATCCGCTACCGCAAGCGCAGCGACGAGCTCCCGCGTCAGACCAAGTACAACTTCGCGGTCGAGATGGTCTGCTTCGCCTTCCCGTTCATCGTCATCGCCGGGCTGTTCTACCGCACGGTCGTCGTCGAGGACTACGTCAACAAGCTGACGAAGAACCCCGACGTCGTCGTCCAGGTCGATGCGTTCAAGTGGAACTGGCAGTTCGAGTACCTGTCCTACCGCGACGCCGCCGGCACGAAGCACACGACCGTGTATCCGGGCACCCAGGCCGCCGTCACGAACAACGGCGACGCCAAGGCGCGCGAGAATGCCGTGCCCCCGGAGAAGTGCGACGAGGCCTCGAGCAACGACTCCTACTCCTGCGGGGCGACCGGCAACGGGCAGAGCACCGCGTCCGGCCCGCTGCACCTGTCCACGGTCGGGTCTCAGCAGGAGATCCCGGTCCTGGTCATTCCCGAGCACCGCACCGTGCGCTTCGTCGAGCACTCCGAGGACGTCATCCACTCCTTCTGGGTGCCGGAGTTCCTGTTCAAGCGCGACGTGATCCCCTACGGCACCACCGGAACGACCCGCGACAACCAGTTCGAGATCACGGCGACGAAGAAGGGCAACTTCGTCGGCCGGTGCGCCGAGCTGTGCGGCACCTACCACTCGCAGATGAACTTCGAGGTCCGGGTCGTGTCGATGCAGACGTACACGACCTATCTCGCCGCGCTGAAGCGGATCGGCCCCACTGACCCGGCGCGCCAGTCCAAGGCGCTCGCAGCGGCCGGGATGGCGCCCTACGCCACGAGCACCCATCCGTTCAACACCGACCGCACCTACCGCGGCCCGTCCAAGAGTGGCCAGGAGGTCAACAACTGACATGAAGTCAGAAGCCAGGATCTTCCTCGGGGTTGCCATCTTCTGCTGGCTCGCCGCCATCGGCTACGGCATCTGGAGCAACCTCTACCAGGGTCACATCGAGGTCGTCGGCGTGGCGGCACTGGTGCTGTCCGGCGGCCTGCTGGGCATCTCTGGATCGTTCTTCTACTTCGTGTCCCGGCGCATCGACCCGCGCCCCGAAGACCGCGCCGACGCCGAGATCGCCGAGATGGCCGGCGACCTGGGCTTCTTCAGCCCCGGTTCGTACTGGCCGGTCGCGGTGGCCGGTTCTGCTGCCGTGATCGGCATGGGCCTCGCGTTCGCCCAGCTGTGGCTCGTCATCGTCGGCGTCCTGGTGCTCATGTTCACCGTCGGCGGCCTGCTGTTCGAGTACTACCTCGGCGGTGCCCGCGGCCTGCTCGACCCGCCCAACCACGGCTGACGCCCGCCCCGCACCTCGGCCGCCGGAACTATGGCTATGCGGCCCCCGGACTGTATGACGGTCGTAATACAGCCCGCGCGCAACGGCGAACGATAGGCAACACCTCAGCCACTATGCGGCCGTCGACGCTGCGCAGGTAGATCGTGTCCACCGCTGAGGCAGCTCCACACCATCCGCGGAGCGACGGCTAGAGGGAAAGGCCGCCGGCCGCCGTGCGGTGCGTCAGTCGGTGAGCTGCTTGCGGTCCTCGCGCTGGCGCTCGAGTTCCGCGTTCTCGATCTCGTCGATCGCGGCCTGGATCTCCGGCTTCTCCTTGACCGGGTACAGGAATCCGCGGACGTGCCGCAGCGGCGAGGCGCCGCCGACCTGGCTCATCCGCTTGGGCACCGGGGTGCCGCTGTAGGCGAGCTGGCCGTGGCCGTGCTCGTCGACCGGCCCGAGCGGCTGGTGGACCTCGATGAACTCACCGGTCGGCAGCACCTTGATGATGCCGGTCTCGATGCCGTGCTCGAGAACCTCACGGTCGTGGCGCTGCAGGCCCAGGCAGATGCGGTAGGCGAACAGGTAGGCCAGCGGTGGCACGACCAGCAGCGCGATGCGGCCGGCCCAGGTCATGGCGTTCAGGGAGACGTCGAAGGCCTTGGCAATGATGTCGTTCGAGCCCGACAGGTACAGGACCACGTAGAACGCGATGGCCATGCAGCCCAAGCCGGTACGCACGGGAACGTCGCGCGGGCGCTGCAGCAGATGGTGCTTCGCGGTGTCGCCGGTCATCTTCGCCTCGATGAACGGGTACAGCGCAGCGAGGGTGAACAGGATGCCGGGCAGCACCACGGTGGGCCAGAAGACGGCCGGGATCGTGTATCCGAAGTTGCGGATCTCCCAGGACGGGAACAGCCGGGTCGAGCCATCGAGGAAGCCCATGTACCAGTCGGGCTGCGAGCCCGAGGACACCTGCGAGGCCTCGTAGGGGCCGAACAGCCAGACCGGGTTGATCTGGGCCAGGCCGCCGAGGGCGCAGGTGATGCCGAAGACGACGAAGAAGAACCCGCCGGCCTTGGCCGCGTAGACCGGGAAGACCCGCTCGCCGCTGACGGTGTCCTCGGTGTGCCCGTGACCCGGGAACTGGGTGTGCTTCTGGCGCACGACCAGCGCGAGGTGAGCACCGATCAAGGCGGCCAGGATCGCCGGGATCAGCAGCACGTGGGCGATGTAAAGCCGGCCGATGATGTCGTGGCCGGGGAATGGCCCACCGAAGAGCAGGAACGACACCCAGGTCCCGATGACCGGGATCGAGAGCATGATCGCGTCGGCGATGCGCAGGCCCGTACCGGAGAGCAGGTCGTCGGGCAGCGAGTAGCCGGCGAAGCCCTCGATGATGCCGAGGGCCAGCAGTCCGATGCCGATCAGCCAGTTGAGCTCGCGCGGCTTGCGGAACGCTCCGGTGAAGAACACCCGGAACATGTGCACCATCATCGCGGC
>CAZZZE010000219.1:0-4850 GCA_964658365.1 uncultured Jatrophihabitantaceae bacterium | reverse complement strand
CGCCGAACCGCTTGTGCTTGGACAGCTCGTGCAGGATGTCGCTGGCCGGCGTGATCGGGTACGCGCCCAGGAACAGCGGCAGCTGCGCCCGCTTCGAGGCCGCGACCAGCCCGTAGGCCAGCGCCAGGTTGCCGCTGATGTTGCGGTAGGTGCCGGCGGGCACCGTGGCCGGCTTGACCTCGTAGGAGACCCCGAAGGCCTCGGTGGTCTCGCCGAAGTTGTAGCCGGCCTTGAACGAGGCGATGTTGGCGTCGGCGATGTCGGGCTTGTTGGCGAACTTTGTCCGGACGAAGTTCAACGTCCCCTCGGTCGGGCGCGAGTACATCCAGCTCAGCAGTCCGAGCGCGAACATGTTCTTCGAGCGGCCGGCGTCCTTGCGCGAGAGCTCGGTGCCCTCGAGCGCGTCGAGCGTCAACTGCGTGAGATCGACGGCGTGCACCTGGTAGCCGTCCAGCGACCCGTCCTCGAGCGGGTTCGACGACCACCCCACCCGGGCCAGCGCGCGCGTGGTGAAGTCACGGGTGTCGACGATCAGCGTGCCGCCCTTGCCCATGTCGGCGAGGTTGGCCTTCAACGCCGCCGGGTTCATGGCCACCAGGACGTCGGGACGGTCGCCCGGGGTCAGGATGTCGTGATCGGCGAAGTGCACCTGGAACGACGAGACGCCGGCCAGCGTGCCCTGCGGCGCGCGGATCTCGGCCGGGAAGTTCGGGAAGGTGGCCAGGTCGTTGCCGAAGACCGCGGTCTCCTGCGTGAACCGGTCGCCCGTCAGTTGCATGCCGTCGCCGGAGTCCCCGGCGATGCGGATGACGACCCTGTCGAGCTGTTCGACGGTTTTTGCCATGCTGTGCGCTGCCTCCGGCATTTGAGCGAACTGGCGGCGCCCGCACGAAACATGATGGCAACATGCGGCGTCGCAACCTCGCCAGTCTACGTACAGGTCGCCGCGGGTGTGCGGTGTGGCGTGTCACTGCCAGGCAGCTACGTGCCAGTTGCCGACGGGCTCGTCGGGCGGCCGGCGAGGAACACTGCGGGTGGTTCGCGCGGGCTGTCCGAAACGTCCGCGTCGTGATCGAACCCGGAGTACCGGGTACAACGCAGCCGGTTGCAGTTCTCGCCTCAGAGGAGTCCGTCATGGCCGATATGGTTCTTCCGGCATTCGAGATGGACTGCCGTGACTGGATGGTGGTCAGCCCCAGCGAGGCAGGGATGCCGGAGGAGGCCGAGGGCGCTCCATTGCTCGCGGTGCTCAGCACGCTTGTGGTCGAGGAGGACATCCGCGAGGCCACCGGCGCGCTCACCGTCGGCATCATCGAGGACGAGGGCGACCTCGACACCCGCGCGGTGGCCCCGGGCTCGGCCGCCCACGAACTGCTCGACTTCGACCCGCAGCCGGGCACCCGGCGCTACGTCATGCCCGCCCCTGGCGAACAGCGGCTGGCCCTGCTCGCCGAGTTCGTCGTCGAGGACGACTTCGCCGCCGAGCTCGATCAGCGCGTCGAGCGCCTGATGGCCTCGTTCCGCTGGCAGGAGATCGGCGCCTGACGCGACCTACGCCTCGGCCAGCAGGCCGCTGTCGACGTCGAGCACGAAGGCGCGGACCTGGTCGCGGTGTGGCAGCCACCCGCAGCCGCGCACGAGGTCCAGGGAGCGGCGAGCCTGCTCGTGGACGTCGGCGAAGCCCGGCACGTTCCACGGCGGACGCTGATCGGTCTCGATCGCGAGTTCCGAGCGGAACGCCTCGTCGTCGAAGCCGAGCATGCCGCACTTCGTGTGGTGGATGACGGCGATCTCGCGGGTGCCGAGTGCGCGTTGGCTAATGGCCAGTGAGCGCAGCACGTCGTCGGTTACCAGGCCGCCGGCATTGCGCAGGAAGTGCGCCTCGCCGATGCGCAGGCCGAGCGCCGGCAGCAGGTCGAGGCGGGTGTCCATGCAGGTCACGACGGTGAGCTGTCTGCTCGGCGCCGCGGGCAGCCTGGACTGCAACGTCCAGGAATGTTGACGGTTGGCGGCCACCACATCATCGATCGCGGTCATTGCGGAACCCTATCGGGGCCGTCGCACGTTTCCCCGCCATGCATCGAGTACAGAACGGACTGAAGACCGCCCTGCTGTTCGGGCTGCTCGGCGCGCTGCTCGTCGTCATCGGTGGTGCGTTCTACGGTAGTTCCGGACTGATCATCGGGCTGGTGCTGGCCCTGGGCATCAACGCCTACAGCTACTTCAACTCCGACAAGATCGCCCTGCGCGCGATGGCCGCCCGGCCCGTCAGCGAGGTCGAGCAGCCGGCGATGTATCGCATCGTCAGCGAGCTGGCCAATTCCGCCCAGCAGCCCATGCCCCGGCTCTACATCTCCCCGACCGCTCAGCCCAATGCGTTCGCGACCGGACGTAACCCCCGGCATGCCGCCGTCTGCGCCACCGCGGGGATCCTGCAGGTCCTCGACGAGCGCGAGTTGCGGGCGGTGCTCGGCCACGAGCTCAGCCACGTCTACAACCGCGACATCCTGATCTCGTCGGTGGCCGGCGCCTTCGGCGCAGGTATCACCATGCTGGCCAACTTCGCCATCTTCTTCGGCGGTGGCGACCGCGACCGCAATCCCTTCGCCGAGCTGCTGATGGTCTTCCTGGGCCCGCTGGCGGCCTCGATCATCCAGCTGTCGATCTCCCGCTCGCGCGAATATCAGGCCGACGAGTCCGGTGCCGAGCTGTCGAACGACCCGCTCGCCCTGGCGTCGGCCCTGCGCAAGCTCGAAGCCGGCACGGCGGCCGTGTCGTTGGTCAAGACACCACGGCTGCAGACGGCGTCGCACATGATGATCGCCAACCCGTTCGGCGACGTGCGCTCGTTGTTCTCGACCCACCCGCCCATGGCCAAGCGCATAGCGCGGCTGGAGCAGATGGCTCGCTCCGACCCGCGCTACCTGCGCTGAGCGGCGCCGCCGCTGGTAGTGGCGAGGTGCGTCGAGGCGATGTGCGCCGCGACGAGGTGCGCTGAGGTCAGGCGCGGGATCAGCAGCGCGGTGGTGAGGCGTCGGCGGCGGTGCTGGCGGACGGCGGGGACATGTGGCGCCATGACGGTCGAGCTGAAGGACCGCGGGATGTCGTCGCGCCACTCGGGGGAAGTTCGCGTCGAGTACATAGCGAAAGCGTGACACGGCCCGGGACCAAAGTCACCGTTTAACGTCAAAATATCGGCCTCTGTTGGGCAATTAGTTTTGTGTAAAGCGGCGAATCCGGCGAACCCGGCACGCGTTCACGACTGACACAGCTACGTAGGGTGAGGTCGTGGCAGACGAGCGGCGCGGCCTGATCTATGGAGCGTCGGCCTACATCCTCTGGGGCGTCTTCCCGCTGTACTTCCCGCTGCTGAAGCCGGCCGGCACCCTGGAGATCCTTGCCGAGCGGATGATCTGGTCGCTCGTGGTCATGCTCGTCGTCGTCCGGGTCAGCGGCGCCGCCGCCGGGGCCCGCCAACTGCTGCGCAACCGACGACAGTTCGGGCTGCTCACCCTCGCCGCGGTGCTGGTCGCCTGCAACTGGGGCACCTACATCTACGGCGTCAACAGCGGTCACGTCGTCGAGGCCAGTCTCGGGTACTTCATCAACCCGCTGATCACCATCCTGCTGGCGGTGGTGTTCCTGCGCGAGCGACTGCGCCCGGCGCAGTGGGCCGCCGTCGGTATCGGCATCGTCGCCGTCGGCGTGATCAGCGCGGACTACGGGCGGCTGCCGTGGATCGCGCTGGTCCTGGCCTTCTCCTTCGGCCTGTACGGCTTCTGCAAGAAGCAGGCGAACGCCGGAGCGGTCGAATCGATGGCCGTCGAGACCGGCGTGCTGGTCGTGCCGGCGCTGATCACGCTCGGCGTCATCGCTGCGCAGGGCAACCTCGTCTTCGGCACCCGGACGCCGACCTCCTTCCTGCTGGCCGGCACCGGGTTGATCACGGTCATCCCGCTGCTGCTGTTCGCCTCGGGCACCCGTCGCCTGCCGCTGTCGGTGATCGGTCTGCTGCAGTACCTGGCCCCGGTGCTGCAGTTCGCGGTCGGCGTGGGCATCCGGCACGAGAACGTCCCGGGTGCCGAACTCGTCGGCTTCGGCCTGGTCTGGGTCGCGCTCGTCGTACTCGGCGTCGACGGCGTGCGCCATCAGCGGGCCGGGCGACAACTGGCCCGCGCGGCCGACTCGGTGGCCGCGTGAGTCTGCTCAGCGGTAGTTCGTGAACTGCACCGGGAAGTCCAGGTCGGCACCCTTGAGCAGGCCCTGGACGTCCTGCAGGGCGTCCTTCTTCTTGGCCGACACCCGCACCTGATCGTCCTGGATGGCGGCCTGGACGCCCTTCGGGCCCTCGTCCTTGATGAGCTTGACGATCTTGCGCGCGTTGTCCTTGTCGATGCCCTGGCGCAGGGTGCCGGTGATCGCGTAGCCCTTGCCGGAGGAGTGCGGCTCGCCGGCGTCGAAGGCCTTCATCGAGATGGAGCGCTTGACCAGCTTCTCCTTGAACACCTCGAGCGCGGCCTTGACCCGCTCCTCGGTGTCGGCCTTGATCGTGACGCCCAGCTCGCCGGCCCACTCGATGGATGCGTTGATGTTGCGGAAGTCGAAGCGCTGCGCGAGCTCCTTCGCCGCCTGGTTCACGGCGTTGTCGACCTCCTGACGGTCGACCTTGCTGACGACGTCGAACGACGGATCGGCCATCTCAATACCTCCTGCGGTCGAGCGGTACCTCTCCCAAACTAGTCCCGGGACTCAGGTAGCATTTCGTCCCGTTGCCGGAGCGATCCGGCGATGTCCAGGCGGGTTGCCCGAGTGGTCAAAGGGAGCGGTCTGTAAAACCGCCGGCTCAGCCT
>CAZZZE010000218.1:0-4857 GCA_964658365.1 uncultured Jatrophihabitantaceae bacterium | reverse complement strand
CGGGTAGATGTCCTGGTACTTCTTCGGCGGGTTCTCGGCGTAGGCGATGGTGCCGTCGGGCTTGGTCGTGAACCACTCGGGGTGGCTCGTCACCCACGGGTGGTCGGGCGCGCACTGCAGCGCCAGATCGATCGCGATCTCCATGTCGAGTTCGCGGGCGCGCGCGATGAAGGCCTGGAAGTCGGCCATCGTTCCCAGCTGCGGGTGAATCGCGTCGTGGCCGCCCTCGGCCGACCCGATCGCCCACGGCGAACCGACGTCCCAGCTCGCGGCGACGAGCGTGTTGTTCGGCCCCTTGCGGTTGACCTCGCCGATCGGGTGGATCGGCGGTACGTACACGACGTCGAAGCCGAGCGAGGCGACGTAGTCGAGGTGCTCGGTCGCGTCCTGGAAGGTGCCGTGCCGGGCCGGCTTGGCCGGTGCGGCCGGGTCGTGCGCCAGCGCGGCCCCGATCGAGCGCGGGAAGAACTCGTACCAGGACCCGTACAGGGCGCGGGGACGGTCGATGAACAGTGGGTAACGCGGGGAGGTGACGACGTACTCGCGCACCGGGAAGTCGTGCACCAACTGTTGCAGGTAGGGGTCCAGCGCCGGTGCCACCCGGTGGGCGACGTCGAGCGTGGTGTCCCGCAGCGAGGTGGCTGCGGACAGCGCGCGCGCCCGCTCGGTCCGGGGCAGCGCCTTGCCGACCTGGTCGAACAGGCGGGCGCCGGTCTCGAAGTCGTTGGCGAGGTCCTGGCTGCCCTGCCCGGCCTCGATCTTGACGGTGACCGCGTGATGCCAGGTGGCGAACGGGTCGCTCCACGCCTCGACACTGAAGCTCGCCGGTCCCGGCGTCTCGAGGGCGATCTCGGCGTGCATGCGGTCGGTGCCCGGGGCGCCGGGCTCCATGCGCACCGCCGACACCTTCTTGCCCGCGGCGTCGCGGACCACGACGTTGGCACCGATCGCGTCATGGCCCTCGCGGAAGACCACCGCGCTGACGGGAATGCGTTCGCCGACGACCCCTCGCGCCGGGAACTCACCGGTGACGGTGGAACCCAGCACTGGGCTGATCTTGGTCAGTCCGAATCGTCCTACCACTCCGAGGACCCTACCCACCGGGTCGGTCTGTTCCGCACCTTCGGTGCGACGCTTCGGGTGTCGGCGCTGGGCGGCTGTAAGCCTTTGCGGTGCTGCTAGCGTTTCCCGGCGTGAAGGCACTCCGCAGGCTGACCGTTCGCGCCGCGTACCCCCCGCAACTGGCCAAGCTCGGCGAGATCGTCGCGAACCTGCGCTGGTCGTGGCACGCCGAGTCGCTAGACCTCTTCGAGTCCGTCGACGCCGACCTGTGGCAGGCGAGCGGGCACGACCCGGGCCACATGCTGGCCATGGTCACGCCGCAGCGTTTTGCCCAGCTCGCTGCCGACCGCAAGTTCCTGCGCCGCCTCGACGACCTGGCCGACGACCTGCACGAGTACCTCGCCCAGCCCCGCTGGTACCAGGAGCAGGCGGCCTTCGCACCGCTGCCGGAGACGATCGGCTACTTCTCGCCCGAGTTCGGCATCACCGAGGTGCTGCCGCAGTACTCCGGTGGTCTCGGCATCCTGGCCGGCGACCATCTCAAGGCCGCCAGCGACCTCGGCGTCCCGATCATCGGCGTCGGGCTGCTCTACGGCGCCGGTTACTTCCGCCAGTCGCTCTCGCGCGACGGCTGGCAGCTCGAGCACTACCCGTCGCTCGACCCGCAGGGTCTGCCCATCACCGCGCTGGTCGGCGCTGACGGCGGCCCGGCCAGGGTGTCGCTCGCGCTGCCCGGCTCGCGCACGCTGCACGCGGCGGTGTGGGTGGCGCAGGTCGGGCGCGTCCCGCTGCTGCTGCTCGACAGCGACATCGAGGACAACGACGCCGACGCCCGGCTCGTCACCGACCGGCTCTACGGCGGCGGCGCCGATCACCGCCTCGAGCAGGAGCTGCTGCTCGGCGTCGGCGGCGTGCGGGCCATCCGCGCCTACTGCGCGGCCACCGGTGCGCCGGCACCGTCGGTGTTCCACACCAACGAGGGCCACGCCGGCTTCCTCGGCGTCGAGCGCATCCGCGAGCTCGTCGAGTCCGACGGGCTGTCCTTCGACGAGGCGCTGCAGGCCGTGCGCGGCGGGACCGTCTTCACCACCCACACCCCGGTGCCCGCCGGCATCGACCGCTTCTCGCGCGACCTCGTCGCCGCGCACCTGAGCGGCCTGGCCGGCGCCCTGCCCGCCGAGCGCGTGCTCGCCCTCGGCGCCGAGCAGGACCCGTCGATCTTCAACATGGCGCACATGGGCCTGCGGCTGGGCCAGCGCGCCAACGGTGTCTCGCTGCTGCACGGCGAGGTCAGCCGCGGCATGTTCGCCGACCTCTGGCCGGGCTTCGACACCGCCGACGTCCCGATCACGTCGGTCACCAACGGCGTGCACGCCCCTACCTGGATGTCGCGCGAGATCCTCGAGGTCGTCGAGCGCGAGGTGGGCACGGCCGCCGTCGCCGGGAGCGGGGACTGGGACGCCGTCGACAAGGTCGGCGACGCCGACCTGTGGCGCGTGCGCAACGTGCTGCGCGAGCGGCTGGTCGGCGAGATCCGCCGCCGGGTGCACGCCTCCGGTCTGCAGCGCGGCATGGGCGAGGCCGAGCTGGGTTGGGTGTCGAGCGCGTTCGACCCCGACGTCCTGACGATGGGCTTCGCCCGCCGCGTGCCGTCGTACAAGCGGCTGACACTGATGCTGCGCGACCCTGAACGGCTCAAGAGCCTGCTGCTCGACCCGGAGCGGCCGGTGCAGATCGTCATCGCCGGCAAGAGCCACCCGGCCGACGACGGCGGCAAGCAGCTCATCGCCCAGATGGTGCGCTTCGCCGACGACCCGGCCGTGCGGCACCGCATCACCTTCCTGCCCGACTACGACATCGGCATGGCGCGCTACCTGTACTGGGGCGTCGACGTGTGGCTGAACAACCCGTTGCGCCCGCTCGAGGCGTGCGGCACGTCGGGCATGAAGGCCGCGCTCAACGGCGCGCTCAACCTGTCGATCATGGACGGCTGGTGGGACGAGTGGTTCGACGGCGACAACGGCTGGGCCATCCCGTCGGCCGACGGGCTCGGTGACGCCGACCGGCGCGACGACCTCGAGGCCCACGCGCTGTACGACCTGATCCAGAACAACGTGGCGCCGCGGTTCTACGACCGCACGGGTACCGGGGAGTCCGCGGTGCCGACCCGCTGGGTGCAGATGGTGCGGCATACGCTGAAGTCGCTCGGGCCCAAGGTGCTGGCGAGCCGGATGGTCGCCGAGTACGTCAACCGCCTCTACGCGCCGGCCGGGCTGTCGTCGCAGCGGATGTGCGCCGACGGCTTCGCCGCCGCCCGCGAGCTCGCAGCGTGGACGGGCAAGGTCCGCGCGGCGTGGCCGGCCGTGTCGGTGCTGCACGTCGACTCGCAGCTGTCCGGTGCGGGCGACGCGCAGGTCGGCGACACGATGAGCCTGCGCGCCGAGGTCGTGCTCGGCGGTCTCGACCCGGCCGACGTCCTGGTCGAGGCGGTGTTCGGCGCGGTCGACGCCGAGGACCGGCTGGTGGCGCCGGTGACGACCCCGCTGCACGTCGGCGACGCCATCGATGGCGCGGTGCGCTACGAGGGTGACGTGCCGCTGCAGACCACCGGGCCGTTCGGCTACAGCGTGCGGGTGCTGCCCAGCAACCCGCTGCTCGCGTCGTCGGCCGAACTGGGTGTCGTCGCTACTGCGTGACCCGACGCTGTGCCTGCGTGATCAAGAGCGCGAAATGACGGCCCTGGCGTGCGTTTCGCGCTCTTGATCACGAGGTCGCGGGCTGCGCTCGGTGGCGAGCTCGAGGGTGCGGTGGACGAGCGCGCCCACCTGCTCGGTCTCGAGCAGGAAGCCGTCGTGGCCGTAGGCGGAGTGGATGACGTGCAGGCCGTCGGCGCGCGACGCGTGCTCCGCGATGAACTGCTGCTGACGTAGGGGATACAGCCGGTCGCTGTCGACGCCGGCGACCACGAGCGGAACGTCGATGGCGGCCAGCGCCGCCGCGGCCCCGCCCCGCCCGCGGCCGACGTCGTGGGTGTTCATCGCCTCGGTCAGCACGACGTAGCTCTCGGCGTCGAAGCGGGCGGCCAGCTTGTCGGCGTGATGATCGAGGTAGGAGACGACGGCGTAGCGGCCGTCTCCCTGGACGTCGCGCCCGAAGCGGGTGTCGAGCTCGTACTCGCTGCGGTAGGTGAGGTGGGCGATCCGGCGGGCGATGCCCAGGCCGTGGTCGGGGTCGCTGCGGATCGCCAGCACCTGCGTGCTCTGCGTGGCGATCTGATCGGCGCTGGCCTCGGCGCCGACGGCCAGCACCAGCGCGGCGCCGACGCGCCCGGGGTACATCGCCGCCCACTCGAGCGCCCGCATGCCGCCCATCGAGCCGCCCAGCACCGCGGCGAAGCGGGCGATGCCCAGCCGGTCTGCCAGCAGCGCCTCGGTGCGGACCTGGTCGCGGATCGTCAGCGGGGGGAACGGCGCGTCGGTGGAACTCCACGGGCCGGTGCTGCCCTGGCAGCCGCCCAGGACGTTGGCCGCGACGACGAACCACCGGTCGGTGTCGAGGGCCCGGCCCGCGCCGATGAGGCCGTCCCACCAACCGGGGGTCACCTGCCCGTCGGCCACCGGCCCGGCGACGTGCGCGTCGCCGGTGAGCGCGTGCTCGACCAGCACGGCGTTGGTGATGCCGTGCTCGTCGCGTTCGGGACGCCCCCACGTCTCGTACGCGACGCGGACGTCGGGCAACCGCCCGCCGAGTTCCAGCCCGAGTGCGCCGAGGTCGGCGAACCGGCGACCCGCGACG
>CAZZZE010000217.1:0-4866 GCA_964658365.1 uncultured Jatrophihabitantaceae bacterium | reverse complement strand
CGGGGCTCGGCACGGTGACCAGGACGGTGCGGGCGGCCGGCACGACGTCGAGCACCGGTACCCGGCGCGCCACGGCTGCCGATCGCACCCACGCCGCCGCGGCCGCGGGCCGGTCGGCCTCGACGAGCAGCGCCCGCTCACCGACCTCGCGTGGACCCATCGGCCGACGATAGTGCGCCGTCAGGCGAAGACGACGGTCTTGTTGCCGTACACCAGCGTGCGGTGCTCGACGTGCGCACGCACCGCCTCGGCCAGCACGACCGTCTCGAGGTCGCGGCCCTTGCGAACGAGGTCGGCGACCGCGTCGCGATGCGTCACCGCAGCGACGTCCTGGACGATGATGGGCCCTTCGTCGAGCTCGGCGGTGGCGTAGTGGGCGGTGGCGCCGATCAGCTTCACGCCGCGTTCCTGCGCCTGGTGATACGGCTTCGCGCCCATGAAGGCCGGCAGGAACGAATGGTGGATGTTGATGATCTGCGACGGGTATGCGTCCAGCACTCGCGGGCTGAGCACCTGCATGTAGCGGGCAAGGATCACCAGGTCGATGTCGAGCTCGGCGAGGATCCGCAGCAGCTCGGTCTCCTGCTCCTCGCGCGTCTGCGGCGACACCGGCAGGTGGTGGTACGGCGCGCCGTAGAAGGCGGCGAGGTCAGCGTGGTCGGGGTGGTTGCTGATCACCGAGACGACGTCGGCGGCGAGTTCGCCGACCTGCCAGCGCGCCAGCAGGTCGACGAGGCAGTGCGGCTGCTTCGAGGCGAGGATCGCGACGCGGAGGCGGTCGTCGGACAGCCGTGCCCAGACGGTCATCCCGAAGCGCTGCTTCGTCGGGGCGAAGCGCTCCTCGAGCTCGGCCGTGCTGGAGACCGACGTCTCGAACTCGACGCGCTGGAAGAAGACGCCGGTGGCGCGGTCGATGTGCTGATCGGCGTGCAGGATGTTGCCCTCGACCGTGAGGACGAATTCCGCGACCGCGTGGCTGAGCCCGGGTCGATCGACACAGGACAGCAGCAGGACGGCGACGGGCATGGCTCAGTGACGGTTGCGGGCGCGGCGTACCACGACGAGCACGAGCAGGCCGCCGGCGACCGCGAGGACGATGCGGCCCTGTGGCGAGTTCGCCCGGTCGCGCAGCGACGCCTTCGTCTGCTCCACGATGCGCTTGGGATTGCCGCGATAGGCGAGCTGATCGACAGCGGCAGCCAGGGCGGCGCGAGACTTCTCGATGTCGCGCTGGATGTCGTCTGCGCTGCGTTCCCCGGCCACGTCGACAGCCTAGTGGGTAGCGTTCCTCCACGTGACCCGACTCGAACCCGGAGCTGTCGCTCCCGATTTCACCCTGCCCGACGCCGATGGCAACGACGTCACACTGTCCGACCTGCGCGGCCGGAAGGTGATCGTCTACTTCTACCCGGCGGCCATGACGCCGGGCTGCACCAAGCAGGCCTGCGACTTCCGCGACAGCCTGGACTCGCTGCAGGCCGCCGGGTACGCGGTGCTCGGCATCTCCCCCGACAAGCCGGAGAAGTTGGCGAAGTTCCGTGATCGCGACGGCGTGACCTTCCCGCTGCTGTCCGACGCCTCGAAGGAGACGCTCGAGGAGTGGGGCGCGTTCGGCGAGAAGACGATGTACGGCAAGAAGGTCATGGGCGTCATCCGCTCGACGTTCGTGATCGGCGAGGACGGCACCGTCGAGATCGCGCAGTACAACGTCAAGGCCACTGGGCACGTCGCCAAGCTGCGTCGCGACCTGGGCCTCGACACTGGTCTGAGTCCTGCCTGATCTGGACGGCCTCCGGGCAGCGGCGCTCGAGCGGGTCGCCGCCGCCCGCGCCGAACTCGCCGACGTGATCGACTCAGCGTCCTCGACCACCGGCGACGACGAGCACGACCCCGAGGGCGCGACAATCGGCTTCGAGCGAGCGCAGTCCTCGGCGTCCCTCGACGCCGCGCTCGCCCGGTTGGCCGAGGTCGACGCCGCGATCGCCCGGGTGGACGACGGGTCATACGGAGTCTGCGTCATCTGCGGCCGGCCGATCGGCGAGGCCCGCCTCGACGCCCGGCCGGCGACACCGACCTGCTTGGCCTGCGCCTCGATGGCGAGGTGACATCGTGCCGGCGACGGGATTCGAACCCGCACTGTCCAGTACCTAAAACTGGTCTCTGCTGCCAGTTGGAGTACGCCGGCCTTCTCGCTTCCCCAGCTGAACTACGCCGGGTTCGCTTCTTTCGCTTTCCGCCCGCACCAGGTATCGGTCTGAGCATGGCAGTTCGGACACAGGATACGAAGGTTCTGCAGTCGGTTGTCGGTCGGATCGCCGTTGATGTGATCGAGTTCCAGGGGATCGGCGCCCCGCGCCACTCGTCGATACCGCACGTCTCGCAGCAGGAGTCCTTCAGCCGGGCCGCGATCAGGCGCACTCGCAGCCTTCCACTCGGGTACGTCGACCCAGCCACGAGGACGTCCGCGAGCGCGCGTCGTCGCCTCGGTTGCGAATACGGGGTACCGGCCGACCATGCCCGGCCGGTGAAGTGACCCGTGTCGAGACCGAGGGCTCGCACCCTGGCCGTGATGTAGCGGTGCATCCCACCGCTGGGCGCGTAGCCCAGGCAGCGCAAGACGCCGGACCAGGTGGAGTTCTCGCGAAACCGCGTCGGACAGGTCGCGATCGGTCCATGTGCGGCGCGTCGTGGACTCTCTTTTCCTCGTCGGGAGGTGCGACCCGTCGATGGCCAGGCGGGCCATGTTCCGGCGCAACAGCTCGTACGTACGACCACCGACGGTGATCTCGAGCAGGCAGCACACCTCCTGCAGACTGGCGCTGATGGCCACTGCCTCGCGCAGTTGATCGTCGGTCCAGGAACGTGGCCGCGGCATACTGCGACCATCCCGCAACCCTCTGACAGAAACGGCCCGCCGTTGACGCCCGATCTCATCGTCGAAGGCGACTGCGCGGACGTGCTGCCGACCCTGCCCGACGCCGACTTCCAGCTGATCTACATCGATCCGCCGTTCAACACCGGCACGGTGCAGCAGCGGCGCACGCTGACGACGGTCCGCGACGAGGACGGCGACCGTACGGGCTACGCCGGCCGCCGGTACCGGACGACCGAGACCTCCCGCCTCGGCTACCTCGACGTCCACGACGACTACCTGGGGATGCTGGAACCCCTGCTGCAGCAGGGTAAGCGGCTGCTCACCGCGAGCGGGACGCTTTACTTACACATCGACTACCGGCAGGCGCACGCGGTGAAGCTGCTGCTCGACGACGTGTTCGGCCCGGACGCGTTCCTCAACGAGCTGATCTGGGCCTATGACTTCGGTGGCCGCGCTCGCGACCGGTGGCCGGCCAAGCACGACACGATCTTCGTCTACGTCCGGACGCCCGGCGCGCACTTCTTTGATCAAGACGCCGTCGAGCGCATCCCTTACCTGGCACCGGGTCTCGTCGGGCCGGAGAAGGCGGCCCGCGGGAAGCTGCCCACCGACGTCTGGTGGCACACGATCGTGCCGACGAACGGGCGCGAGAAGACCGGCTATCCGAACCAGAAACCCGAGGGCATCCTGCGCCGCATCGTGCAGGCGTCGTCTCGCGAGGGCGACCGCGTCCTCGACTTCTTCGCCGGCAGCGGCACGACGGGCGCGGTGGCCCATCAGCTCGGCCGACGCTTCGTGCTGGTCGACCGCAACCCCGACGCGATCGCCGTCATGCGCTCGCGACTGCCACACGCCGAGGTGCGCTAGGCCTCGGCGGACTCCTCCATCTCGTGCTGCCCGCGCAGGCCGTCGGCCGGGACGTGCTCGACCGGGGCGGCGCTGCCGGGCACGGGCTGCCCCTCGGGCGCGCAGCGCAGGTCGTGCCCGACGGAGCTCAGACACTTGCCGTCCGCGAGCCGCCACTTCCACCCGTGCATCTGGCAGGTCATCACGCCGTCCTCGACCGTCCCGAACCGCGAGAGGTCGGCCTTCAGATGCGGGCACCGCCGCTGCATGTCCCAGCCGTCGAGGGTGGTCGTCTCGGCCGCCTCGGACGCGTTCTGCTCGAGGAACCAGCCCTCGGCGTAGTTCAACCGTTCCTCGGACAGGCACTTGAAGAAGACGTAGACGAACTCGTTGTACGGCCCGATGCGCTGGGCCGAGAAGCGGCAGGACAGGAACAGCGAGTTCACCCAGTCGATCTCGTGCTCGGCGATCAGCTGCTCGACGTACGCCCGCCGCGTGCGGAACCGGTAGCGCACCTTCTCCTGCGCGTACGGCCGAACCTCGCGGGCGACGAAGTCGATCAATAGATCAAGGTCGCCGCGAGCTCCTTCGTCCCCGGTGTCGTCGAGGGTCAGCCGGATCCCCCCGCTGATGCCGTCGGCGATGTGCGTGGACTCCTGCAGCAGCGGCGTGAACCACTCCTGCAGCGCGGCGAGCACGTCGATCTCGGGGTGCGGCCAGGTGGCCTTGATCGCTTCGACCTCGGGCATCCGCCGGGCCTGCATCTCGCGCAGGTAGGCGGTCTTGGTCTCGTTCGAGGCATAGATCGTCGCCGGGTCGTAGGGGTGCACGGTTGGGCAGCCGGGTTCGTCGACCGCGGCGACCGTGCCGGGCAGCAGCAGCCGGCCCTCGTCGTGACCCTTGGCGGCCAGGAAGTCCAGGTAGACGGTCTGGTCGGGGAAGATGTTCGACTCGTCGCCGAAGATGTCGTTCAGGCCCCACAGCTCCTCGTCGAGGAAGCACGGCGGCCCGGCCATCGGGAACACGTAGGCGGCGTCCAGCTCCTCGATGTAGCGCAGCGTGCGGTCGAACTGCCGGTCGCGCTTCGTCTTGCCCAGCGCCTGCTTGGCCCGCGCCGGCAGCTCGTAGACCATCGGGAACCAGAT
>CAZZZE010000216.1:0-4867 GCA_964658365.1 uncultured Jatrophihabitantaceae bacterium | reverse complement strand
GTTCAGGTCCGTGTGTCCGAAAGGACGTGGGGGTTCAACTCCCCCCTTGCCCACCGACCGACCGACACCACGAGTTGTTCTCGCTGCGCGGGGCTTACGCGCCGGGAAGCGAGAACAACTCGGGGACGGCTCAGTACCCGAAGCTCAGCTGGGCCCAGATCGGGTTGTGGTCCGACGGGATGACGCCGACGAACTTGCCGCCGGAGATCCGCACCGCCATGCCCCACTGCGTCGCCGAGACGCCGGCCGAGAGCCAGATGTAGTCCCAGTACAGGCTGTAGTGGTACGGGGCGCGCATGTAGTCGTTGATGCTGTCCCAGTTCGGGTTGACGTGCGACTGCGCGACGAGGCGGGCGTCGGCGGTCTGCGTCGAGCGCATGACGCTGCCGGGCCCATCGAGCGAGTACAGGGCGGGGTTGCTGTTGGAGTTGTAGTCGCCGAGGTAGACGACCGGCACGTCCTGGCTCGCGGCCAGGCTGTTGGCGTGCGAGAGCATGGCTTGCGTCTCGGACCTGCGCAGCAGGTCGTTGGCGTGCCCGCCCGGCTGGGTCAGGTGCGTGTTGACGACGAGCAGACGCGCCCCCGTCGAGACGTTCTCGAGCTCCTGGTAGACGGCCCACACGTTGGCCGTGCTGTACAGCCGCCAGTTGCCGCCCGCACCTACCGCGCGGTACGCCGAGGAGTACAGGATGTAATTGCCCGTGCGCACGTATCCGGGCTGGCCGAAGGCCGCCTCGGTGTGCGCCACGGTGTAGTCGTAGCCGTCGCGCGCCAGCTGGCTGCGCAGCGAGTCGACCTGGCGCACCGTCTTCACGCTCACCCAGTCACCGCCCTCCTGGACGCCGGCGATGTCCGGACGCGCCGAGGTGATCAGTGCTGCCGCCGCGACCTTGCGCTGCGACCACGCGGCGACGGTGTTCCCGCTCTCCTTGGTGCCGTCGGCTGCGAGGTGCAAGACGTTGTAGCTCATGACCCGCACGCTCTGCTCGCGTGACTGCACGACGACCGACGCGTGCTGGCTGAAGTGCGACGGCGTCGGACCGTTCAGGGCGCGCACCGCGAAGTAGTACCGGGTGCCGTTGACCAGACCCGACGGCGAGAACGCCCCGCTGGTGTCGTTGATGGAGTAGCTGCGGCGTCCCGTGGTCATGGCGGCATTCGTGGCCTGCACGACGGTGAACCCACTCGCCGCGACGCTGTTCCACGTGAGGTAGGTGCGGGTCGACGAGGAGTGCGCGACCAGTGAGCTGGGCGTGGACGGGGCCAGCCCGGCCGTGCCGATACCGCTGGAGTACGAGGCCTTGTGGCTGCCGTTGCGCGCAACCAGGCGGTAGTAGATGGGAGCAGTGCTGTAGCGCCAGCCGGTGATCGTGACCGCCGGTCGCCCCGCGGTGGCGGCGTGGCGCTTGGACGAGGCGTGACCGTGCACGAGGTTGGCGTAGTAGAGGTCCGGCCGGTAGGTCGACGCATAGACGGTGTAACTACGGGCGTGGGCTGACGTGCGCGCTGACACCGTGATCCAGCTGCTGCCTGCCGCGCTCTGGTGCACGCCGGTCGGGTGAGCCGGCCAGGTCGACGCCGCCTCGGCCGGTGCGGCGCCCGCGGCGGCAGCCGCGGCGAGCGCAAGCGTCAGAGCCCCTGCGAGCAGGGGACGGGATACAGCCCGACCGACGTCGGCGCGGGGGGTACGAGCGGGCAAAATCATGAGAGCCTCTCAGCGACTACTTCGTGTCAGCCCCCGCCGTCTTGACGTTACCCAGTACAAGCGTTGTTATCACCAAGCGCCGCCGACGGACCTGGACGGTCGTCGGTCGCGCACGGGCGAGCGCGCCCTGATCGATGTCGGACAGCTGTTGAGCGTCAGGACTCCGCGTTCCGGGCCCGCAACGCGCTCCGCGCCTGTCGGGCGGCCTGCACGGCGACCCCCGGTACCCAGCGGCCGTGACGCGCCTCGCGTTCGAGCGCGCGGATGGTCCGCCGTGCTCGCTGCAGCTCGCGCGACAGGTCACCGATGCGCTCGTTCGCCACGCCGTGGTAACCGACGGCGTCGATGGCGTCGACGGTCCACGGCGTATCGCTGAGCTTGAGGTCCTCGAGCGCCCAGCGGCCCGGGAAAGCGTCGAGGTCGACGCGGTAGGCCTCACTGATGATCTCGGCCGTCTCGGCGTCGAGGCACTCGCGGGTCATTCGCAGCGGGCTCTCGTTGGCCCGCGGCAGGTACAGCTGCTGATCCCGTCCCAGGCCGGCGAGGTGGGCGTGCACATCGCTCTCGAGCTCCCGCATCTGCGACAGGCTGTACACCCGGGAGTAGTTGACGGTGTCGGGGTGTACGGACTTCACCTGCGGCATGAAGTGCGGGTCCCGCCGCAGCTCGGGGTGGGAACGCCACGGGGTGGCGCGGACGAAAGCCCGCCAGTCGGCCAGGACGTCGTCCGGCGATCGGGGCACGCGCGGGAACCATGGCTCGTCGGCGTAACGAGCGACGAAGGAGGCGTGGCGCACGAGCATCTTCGACTGCCACGCCGAGAACAGCCGGGTCCACGGATCGCGGACGACGGCGAAGATCAACCAGCCAGCGTCGCGAGAGATCTCCGCGCGCTGCTCCGGCGACACGCTCTTTATCTGGGGCGCGTGCTGCCAGATCCCGCGGGTCGCGTGAATGGTCATCAGCCGGGTCTGGTGGTCGCCGGGCGCCCGGTAGAACATCTCGAAGTCCTCGCCGGCGAGATCGGCGATCATCCAGCGCAGGCTCGAGCACGCCACCTTGGTCGTCGAGATGTAGACGATCTTGTGGTCGCGCAGCACCCACGAGTTGCCCGGTGGCCAGGCGCCCTCTGCTAAGAGCGGAGTGAAGGTCACACAGCATTATCTCACCCGCGGGATTGGCGTGAATTCGGGACGGGCTGTGACGTGCCTGAGTTTCGGCACGTGCGCCGGCCGCCAGCACGCCCTTCGCTAGGGTGACGCCTCGTGAGCACCGTCATCACGTTCGGCACCTTCGACGTCCTGCACGTCGGGCACCTGCGCATCCTGCAGCGTTCGCGGGCGCTGGGCGACCGCCTCGTCGTCGGCGTGTCCTCCGACGCGCTCAACATGTCCAAGAAGAGCCGCCAGGCAGTGTTCAGCCAGGACGAGCGCAGCGAACTGGTCGCGAACCTGCGCTGCGTCGACGAGGTCTTCATCGAGGAGTCGCTCGAGCTCAAGCGTTCTTACATCCAGGCTCACGCTGCCGACGTGCTCGTCATGGGTGACGACTGGGCCGGACGCTTCGACGAGTTCAACGACATCTGCCGCGTCGAGTACCTGCCCCGGACCCCGTCGATCTCCACCACCGCCGTCATCGAGCACATCAGCGGGATGTCCGCGCGCACCTAGCCGGCGACGCCGATGGCCCGGTAGAACTCCTGCGTCGCCTCGCGGTTGTACGCGTCGGCGTCGAAGGGCAGGCTCGTCACCTCGCCTCGCAGGAAGGCCCGAAGCCCGTCGGCCAGCGCGCCGACCGTGCGTTCGACGACGAGGCCGTAACCCTCGGGCAGCGCACCGCGAACCGAGCCGAACGCGGTGGTGACCACGGGGCGGCCCAGCACCATGGCCTCGAGCAGCACCATGGGCTGGCCCTCGTAGTCGCTGGAGAGCACGAAGCAGTCGCCGTTCGCGACGATGGCGTGCGGGTTGCTCTGGTGGCCGGCCAGGGTCACCGCCGAGGTGAGCCCCAGTTCCTCGACGAGCTGGCCGAGCTTCTCGCGCAACGGTCCGCGGCCCAGGATGACCAGGCGGACGTTCGGGTTCTCCTGGTGCACCCGGCCGAAAGCCTTGATCATCCGCGCGTGGTTCTTCTCGGCCGAGAGCCGGCCGGCGGTGACGAAGGTGCGCACGCCGGGAAGCGGCGGAAGCACCGTCGACAGGGTTTCCCGGCGCTCGACCTCGTCGCGGACGTCGTCGGCACCGTAGACGGCCATCAGGCGGGCGACCGCCTCGGGCAGCGTGGCCGGGCCGGTCAGCACGGTCGTGGGCTGGTCGGTCGGCGCGCCCTCGGGGTGGTCGGTGGGCGCCGGTGCGCCGGTGGCCTGGTGGCGGATGCGCTCGGCGTTGATCGTGTTCCGCGCATAGGTGAACGCCCCGGGAGGCGCAAGGTCAGCCAGTTTGGTGCGGTTGACCTCGTCGAGCGCCGGCGAGACGGATACCAGTCGATCGGCGAGCCCGTAGAGCACCATCACGCTGCTGACACTCTCGCGGACGCCCTTGGAGCGCGCCGCGTTGTCGACCTCGGCCTTGATGTCGTTGTGCAGCCACACCGACAATGTGCCGCTCGGCCGGTTGGCCAACAGCTTGACCCAGAACGGCGAGTAACCGCTGAAGTCGATGACATGCTCAAAGCGGCTGTGCCCGAAGCAGCGCACCCACTCCTCCCGCAGCAGCGCGCGGTGGCGCGCCTGGTGGCTGAACCGCGGTTCGGCCAGCACCTGGTTCTTGGTGAGTAGTGACTTGACCTGCACCTTGGTGCCGTTGATGCCGCCGATGCGCGGCAGGACACGTACGCGTGGATTGATCTCGGCGTACTGGCGCAGCCGATCGCGGTTGCCGGAGTAGGGAAAGGTGACCGACACGTCGAAGCGGTCGTGGTCGATGTTGTCGAGCAGGCACAGCGCCGAGGTCGTGATGCCGTTGTCGAGCATGCCGCCGAGGTGGATGAGGATGGGTGTGCGCCCGTCAGTGAAGCCCCGCACGACGGCCGGGTCCTGCGCGCCGCGAAAGACGATGTCGACGACCCGCTCAGCGGCCTGACCGTCCTCGCGGGCGCAGTACCGCTCGCGCGCCGAGCGATAGCGATCGGCGTGGGTGACCGCAGCGTCCTGCGCGCTGCCGG
>CAZZZE010000215.1:0-4875 GCA_964658365.1 uncultured Jatrophihabitantaceae bacterium | reverse complement strand
TGCTCATCGTGTCATCGCCGGTCGCGCGCTGCGACGACGTGGCCGTGCCGGACCGCCGGTGCCACCTGAACAACGCAGCTCGCTCGGCTCAGCGCTCCTGATCGCCGACATCGATGAGCACCTTGCCGACCGCGCCGCTCTCGACGGCAGCGTGCGCGTCGGCCGTCCGCTCGAGCGGGAAGTGGTGCAGTGGCAGGCCGGCCTCCCGGCCGACGCGCACCGCGCCGTCGAGTACCGCGGCGGTGACGTCCTCCGTGGCGTCGGCCTTCGCTGCTGCCGGCGCGGTGTAGAGCAGCACGAACTGCCAGCGCCCGTTGGTCTGCATGTTCGGCCGGATCGGCAGCGTCATCTCGTCGCCACCGTTGTTGGCGTAGATGGCGACGCTGCCGCCCACGGCCAGCACCTGCGCGTCGACGGCGGCGTTCTGCGCCGGAGCGACCTCGACGATGGCGTGCACGCCGCCGGGCGTGATGCGGCGCACCTCGGAGCCGACGTCCTGGCTTCGGTAGTCGATCACGTGGTCGGCACCGGCGGCGCGCGCGAGCTGCGCCTTCTCCGGGCCGCTGACCGTCGCGAGGACGGTGGCGTCGGACCAGCGGGCCAGCTGGATCGCCGCGTTGCCCACCGCACCGGCGCCGCCCTGCACGAGCACCACGCGGCCGTCGAGCGTCCCTGGCCCGGGCCGTCGTCCCCGACGGTGAGGCAGCGGTGCGCGGTGATGAAGGGAACGCCCAGCGCGGCGCCGAGGTCGAAGGACGCGGGGTCGGGCAGGGTGACCACCCGGTTGCGGGGAACGAGCGCGTACTCGGCCGCGGTGCCCCAGGGTCGCTGGTAGGCCGCCTCCCAGACCCAGACGCGCAGGCCGGTGAGCGCGGCCTCGACGCCGTCGCCGACGGCCTCGACGACCCCGGATCCGTCCTGGTTCGGGGTCTGCGGCGGGTCGACGGGCGTTCCGGGCCCGGCTCCGGTGCGGGACTTCCAGTCCGTGGGGTTGACGCCCGAGCGGTGGATGCGGACTCGCACCTCACCCGGGCCGGGTTCGGGCACCGGGCGGTCGACGAGGGTCAGGACGGACGGGTCACCGGTCTCGGTGTAGGTGATGGCGCGCATGTCGAGGGCCTACCCACCGCTACCAGCCGCGGGCGCGCCACTCGGCCAGGTGCCGGCGCCGTGCGTCGAGTCGTCGCCGTGGCCCGGGTAGAACCAGGTCTCGTCGGGCAGGACGTCGAAGACGCGGGCCTCGACGTCGTCCACGAGCTGGGTGAAGTCCTCGGGTGAGCGGGTCTTGCCGACGCCGCCCGGGAACAGCGAGTCGCCGGTGAACAGGTGCGGGGTGCCCTCGGGGTCGCGGTAGAGCACCGCGACGGAGCCGGGCGTGTGCCCGCGCAGCGCGATGATCTCCAGCGACAGGTCGCCGAGCGTGATCTGGTCACCGTGGCTCAGCCGCTCGTCGACGGCCACGGGCAGCTCGTCGGCGTCCTCGGTGCCGGCGTACACGGCAGCGCCGGCAGCGTCGACGGTCTCGGCGAGGGCCTGCCAGTGGTCGGCGTGGCGGTGCGTGGTCAGGATGGCCGACACGGGCGGCCCTTCGAAGGCGACGAACTCCCGCAGCCGGCCGGCTTCGTTCGCGGCATCGATGAGCATGGCCTCGTCGGTCTGCGTGCAGCGCAGCAGGTAGGCGTTGTTCGACATCGGCCCCACGGCCAGCTTGGCGATGGTCAGCCCGGGCAGCCGCCGCACGTCCATCTCGCCGCCGACGGTGACCGCTCCGGTGTAGTCGCTCATGACGTCAACCTACTGGGCTCACTGGCTACTGGGCCTCACTCGAAGATCGGCGTGAACTCCTCGGTGGGCGGACCCTGCGAGAAGTCGACGCGGGTGTCGGGCAGGTCCTTGAGCACGGTGCCGACGTAGGACGCGACCGCGGCCGAGCGCCCGACGTCGTAGCCCTGGGCCTCGGACAGCAGCCACCGGTGCTCGTTGATCTCGTGATAGAGCTCGGCGTCGGGCAGCTTCACCCGCAGTTCGGGCGGGACGAGGCTGAGCGTGCCGTAGAACTTCTCGTTCATCCATCGCCGCGCGGCGGCAGCGTCGTCCACCGTCGTCCCCAGCCCGGACTCCCACTTGGCTTTGAACCGGGCGAGGTCGCTGAGCAGGGCCCGGGCCTGGTTCTCCTGCACCCGCAGGCCGGTGAGTGCGAACAGCCGGCGCTGGTGGTGGCCGGGTTCGACCACCTGCGGGTCGAAGCGCAGCCGCAACCCCTCCGGCTCGGTCTTCACCGTGAGCTCGCCGATGTCGAAGCCGAGCTTGTTCAGCCGTCGCAGCTGGGCGTTGATGCGGTAGTTCTCGCCGGGCGGGACGATGACGTCGTGGGTCAGCTCGTCCCACAGCCCGCCGTAGCGCTCGGACAGCGTCTGGGCCTGCGCGATGACGTCGGCGCTCGGATCGAGCAGCCCGGCGGCCTGCAGGTCGAACATCTCACCGGCGATGTTCTCCGTGGCGATGTCAAGGTCATGGTTTCGCTGCCCCGTGGACAGCGTGTCGTGCAGCTCGCCGGTCTCGGCGTCGACCAGGTAGGCGGCGAGGGCGCCGGCGTCGCGGCGGAACAGCGTGTTCGACAGCGAGCAGTCGCCCCAGTAGAAGCCGGCCAGATGCAGCTGCACGAACAGGGCGGCCAGCGCGTCGAGCAGGCGGTTGCGCAGCTCGGGCAGGCCCCGACCGGTGAACAGCGAGCGGTAGGGCTGCGAGAACTGCAGGTGACGGGTGAACAGCAGCCCGCCGAGCTCCTCACCCGCGTCGTCGACGCGTTCGACGACCGTCCCGAACGCCTCGACCACGGGTACCGATCGTTCGGCGATGGCGCGCAACAGGTGGTGCTCGCGCACGACGAAGCGGTCGGTCGCCTCCTTGACCGCGAACACCTCACCGTCGAGCTCGACGAAGCGCACGACGTGGCGCGACATGCCGCGCGGCACATTGACCAGGATCTCGGCGGGCCACTCGACCAAGGGCATAGTCAAGGGCAACTCGAGAACGGCGGTGTTCGACCCGAGCGCGGTCAGGCGGAAGCTGCCCACACCGTCAGTCTAGGAGCCCCGACGTCACGCCAGCTTGAGGGCGAGCAGCGCGTTCTCGACGACCTCGGTGAGGGCGGGGTGGATCCAGTACTGCCCGCGGGCCATCTCACGGACGCCGAGCCCGAAGCTCATGGCCTGGATGAGCGGCTGGATCAGGGTCGCGGCCTGCTCGCCCATGAGGTGCGCGCCGAGGAGCAGGCCGGTGTCGGGGTCGGCGAGCAGCTTGCAGACGCTGGTCGTGTCGACCATCGCCCAGCCGTAGGCGGTGCTGCCGTACTCCTGGGTCACGCTGACGAAGGGCCGGCCGGACATCTTCGCGGCGTCCTCGGTGATCCCGACCGACGCGAGTTGCGGGTGCGTGAACACCGCCGACGGGACGAAGCGGTGGTCGGACTTCACCAGGTCGTCGGGGTGGGCCAGGTTGTGCGCGACGACGCGAGCCTCGTGGTTCGCGACGTGCTTGAGCTGGTGGGTGGAGCTGACGTCGCCCAGGGCCCAGACCCCGTCGGCGGTGGTGCGCTGGTAGGAATCGACGCGCACCCGGCCGTCGGAGCGCAGCTCCACCCCGCCGTGCTGCGGGGCGAGGCGGTAGCCGTTGGGGATGCGCCCGGTCGCGACGAGCAGGACGTCGGCCTCGACGCTGGTGCGGTCGGACAATCGCACGCGGACACCGTCGCCGGCGCGGTCGACGCCGACCGGGTGCGTGCCGGTGCGCAGGTGCCACTTCTCGCGGATGAGATCGGTGAACCGTTCGGCGATCTCGGCGTCCTGATCGTGCAGCAGTC
Organism: uncultured Jatrophihabitantaceae bacterium; assembly: GCA_964658365.1. GTDB lineage: Bacteria > Actinomycetota > Actinomycetes > Mycobacteriales > Jatrophihabitantaceae > Jatrophihabitans. Next base: position 1,013 of record CAZZZE010000215.1, on the reverse strand, counting down.
CCGAACGCGCGACAACCGTGGTGTGCGTCCCGAACGCCGAGAAGATGTGTGCGAACTCGGCCGCGATGTAGCCGCCACCGACGATGACGAGCGATCCGGGCAGCTCAGGCAGCCGCATGATCGAGTCGGACGTGTGGAACGGCACGCCGGACTCCGTGACGACGTCCGGCACCATGGCCCGGGAGCCTGCGGCCAGCACGATGTGATCGGCGGTCAAGGTCTCGCCGGTGCCGAGCCGCAGCTGGCGGGGACCGCTGAATTCGGCGTGCGTCTCGTAGAGCGTGACGTTGGGCGACCCGCTGCGCCGGTACTCGCGCCCGCCGGCCGAGATCGCGTCGATGCGCCCGAAGATGCGGTCGCGGATCGCCGGCCAGTCGGCCTCCAGGACAGCGGGGGACAGGCCGAGGCGGTCGGGATGCGCGGCGTTGTCGGCGAGGTCGGCGGGGTAGACGTACATCTTGGTCGGGATGCAACCGACGTTCAGGCAGGTGCCGCCGAACCAGGAGGTGTTCTCCTCGACGAGCGCGATGTCCCACTCGGCCAGCTCCGGCGTGACAAGGGAGTTCCCCGAGCCCGAGCCGATGATGACGAGGTCGTGGTGCGGCATGCGTCGAATCTATCGGTGCGCGCTGAGCCACTAGCCTGAATGCCGTGCTGCGACTATCGACGCTCTTCCTGCGGACCCTGCGCGACGACCCGGCCGACGCGGAGGTGCCGAGCCACAAACTGCTGGTGCGCGCCGGGTACGTGCGGCGGGTGGCGCCGGGCATGTACTCGTGGTTGCCGCTCGGGTTGAAGGTGCTGGCGAACGTTGAACGGATCGTCCGCGAAGAGATGGACGGCATCGGCTCGCAGGAGGTGCACTTTCCGGCGGTGATCCCGCGCGAGATCTTCGAGGCCAGCGGCCGCTGGCAGGACTACGGCGACCTGCTGTTCCGGCTACAGGACCGCAAGGGCGCCGACTACCTGCTGGCGCCCACGCACGAGGAGCTGTTCACGCTGCTCGTCAAGGG
>CAZZZE010000214.1:0-4877 GCA_964658365.1 uncultured Jatrophihabitantaceae bacterium | reverse complement strand
CGATCTCCGACGACCCGCTGCTCGGCGAGCGCACCGACGCCCAGATCCAGCTCGACGAGGTCGCCGCCCGGCGCGCGGCCTCGGCGCTGCGCGACCTGGCGTCCGGGCTCGGGGTCGCCTCGTCGGGCGTCGACGTCCCGGCCGGCGACCCGCTGGCCCGCTTCGCCGCGGCCACCGCCTTCGGCGACTTCACCGCCGCGTACCTGGCCCTGGGTCTGGGCCTCGACCCCGGCGCCCCCAGCCCGGCCGAGCGCGAGCACTGATCCGCGATGAGTTCCGGTGGTGGGTCGAAGGCGATCATCGCGGCGCTCGCGGCCAACCTCGGCATCGCGTTGATCAAGTTCATCGCCTTCGCGATCACCGGATCGTCGTCCATGCTCGCCGAGGGCGTGCACTCCGTCGTCGACTCGGGCAACCAGGGCCTGCTGTTGCTCGGCGGCCGGAGGTCCCGCCGGGCTGCGGATACCGACCATCCCTTCGGGTACGGTCGCGAGCGCTTCGTCTACGCGTTCCTCGTCGCGTTGATGCTGTTCTCCGCGGGCGGCCTGTTCGCGCTCTACGAGGGCATCGGGAAGATCCGCGAGCCGCACCACCTCGACAGCCCGGTGGTCGCCTACGCCGTGCTGCTCGTGGCCATCGGCCTCGAGGGCTTCTCGCTGCGCACCGCCGTCGCGGAGTCGCGCCATCACAAGGGCGACGACACCTGGTTCGGCTTCATCCGGCACGCCAAGGTGCCCGAGCTGCCGGCGGTGTTGCTCGAGGACGTCGCCGCCCTCACCGGCCTCGCGCTGGCCCTGCTCGGTGTCGGTCTGGCGCAGCTCACCGGCGAACCGGTCTGGGACGGCATCGGTACGTGCGCCATCGGCGTGCTGCTGCTGATCGTCGCGGTCGTACTGATGGTCGAGACCAAGAGCCTGCTGCTCGGCGAGTCCGCGGCGCCGGTGCAGGTGTCGGCCATCGGGGCGGCTCTCGTCGGCGCCGGCGTCGAGCGCGTGATCCATCTGCGCACGATGCACCTCGGTCCCGAGGAACTGCTCGTCGGCGCCAAGGTCGCCATGCCGGCCGCGACCGAGCTCGCCGACGTCGCCACCGCCATCGACGCGGCCGAGGCGCGCGTCCGCGCGGCGGTACCGAGCGCACGCGTCATCTACCTCGAGCCCGACCTCGACCGCGGCACGTCATGAGCGTGGTGCGCCTCGAAGGCGCGATCCGCCACTACGAGTGGGGTTCGCGCACCGCCATCCCACAGCTGCTCGGCGTCGAGCCCGACGGCCGACCGGTGGCCGAGCTCTGGTTCGGCGCGCACCCCGACGACCCGTCGGCCGCACCCGACCACGGCGTCACCCTCGACGAGCTCATCGCTGCGGACCCGCAGCACGCCCTCGGCTCGTCGGTGATCGAGCGGTTCGGTGAGCGGCTCCCGTTCCTGCTCAAGGTGCTGGCGGCCGACAAAGCGCTGTCGATCCAGGTGCACCCCACCCTCGAGCAGGCGCGCGCGGGCTTCGCGGCCGAGGACGCCGCCGGCGTCCCGCGCGACGCACCCGAGCGCAATTACCGCGACCCCAACCACAAACCCGAGCTCATCTGCGCCCTGACGCCGTTCGAGGCGCTGTGCGGGTTCCGGCCTGTCGCCGAGACCCTCGCGCTGCTCGCCGAGCTGGGCGTGCCCGAACTCGAGTTCCTGTCCGCCGCGCTGGCCGGCCCCGACCCCCTGCGCACCGCGTTCACCGCCGTGCTCGAGCACGCCGATCCCGGGGCGCTCGTCGCCGCGCTGGTCCCGGCCGTCGAGCGGCTCGGCCGGCACAGCGACCTCGCCCGCGCCGTCGAGCTCGCCTCGACGGACTTCCCGGGCGACGTCGGCGTGGTGCTGGCCGTGCTGCTGAACTACGTCCGTCTCGACCCGGGGCAGGCCATCTTCCTGGGCGCGGGCAACGTCCACGCCTACCTGCGCGGCACCGGCATCGAGATCATGGCCAACAGCGACAACGTCCTGCGCTGCGGGCTCACGTCCAAGCACATCGACGTCGCCGAGCTGCTGCAGGTCACCGACTTCAGCGAGCTGCCCGATCCGCGCTGGCCGGCGACCAACGGCGTGTTCGCGGTGCCGGTGCCGGACTTCCGGCTGCTGCCCTTCGAGGTGGACGGTCTGGTCACGCTCGGCGACGACGAGCCGTGGGTGGTGCTGTGCACCGCCGGCACGATCGCGGTCGGCGGCGCGGTGCTGACCCCGGGCCATGCCGCCTTCGTTCCTGCCGGCGACGAGTCGGTGCCGGTCGAGGGCAAGGGCACGGTGTTCGCCGCGGCAGCGGGAACGACGGTCGCGGTGGCCGACAGCTGATCAGGTCAGCGCCTGCACGCCGTTCGGCAGGCTGTTGGTCGCGACGGCCCGCCGCAGGAACTCGACGATGCTGTCGTGCAGCGCGCGGGCCGCGCGGGGCGGCTCGATCTCGGCCCGCTCGGCCAGCAGCACCGTGCGGCGGATGCCGGGCGGGGTGAACGGCGTCGTCCAGAACCGGGTGGACGCCACCGTGCTCGGCACGACGGCCAGCCCGAGCCCGGCGTGCACGAACTCGAGCACCGCGTCCATCTCGCCGCCCTCGACCGAGAACGTCGGCGTGAACCCGGCTGCCACGCAGGCCGCCACCGTCGTCTCGCGCAGGTCGTAGCCGCTGCGGAACATCACCAGCGGCCGCCCTTCCAGATCGGCGACGGACAGGTGCTTACCGCGCACGGGGCGCGGCCCCGAGCGCGCCGAGATGACGACAAGTTGCTCGTCGAGCAGGGCGACGGTGCGCAGCGCCGGATCGTCCTGCACCCGCGGGTCGATGATCAGCGCGAGGTCGAGCGCGCCTTCGGCCAGCTCGGTCTGCAGGTCGCGCGAGCCGCTCTCGTGGATGACGATCTCGACGTTGGGTGCCTGGTCGCGAAAGCGCGCCAGCATCGCCGGCAGCAGCCCGGTGCACAGGCTGGGGGTGGCGCCGAGCCGCACCCGGCCGCGGCCCAGGTCGTTGACGTCGCGTATCTCACGCCGGGCCGCGTCGATGTCGGCGAGGATCCGCCGGGCCACCGGTAGCAGGGCCTCACCGGCGTCGGTGAGGGTCACGTTGCCCCGGGTGCGGTGCAGCAGGGCAGCCCCGAGATCGGCCTCGAGGGCCCGGATCTGCTGGGACAGCGAGGGCTGGGTGACCCCCATGCGGTGCGCCGCGCGGGTGAAGTGCCGGGTGTCGGCGACGGCCACGAAGTAGGCGAGCTGATGCAGTTGCATAGGCACACCCTATCGAGAGTGCGAACTAGATCTCTTTGACCAATGGAGAGCGCAGGAATACGTTTGTCCCGTGGCAATCGACTTCCAGTCGCGCGGGACCGTGCGCACCCTGTGGGACTCCTCGATCGGCAAGAAGACGGTCATGGCGGTCACCGGACTGATCATGATCGCGTTCCTGCTGGTGCACATGCTGGGCAACCTGAAGATCTTCTTCGGCCCCAAGGACTTCGACCACTACGCCGCCTGGCTGCGCACCATCGGCGAGCCGGTGCTGCACGACTCCTGGTACCTGTGGATCCAGCGGGTCGTGCTGACCGCGGCCCTGATCCTGCACATCACCGCGGCCGCCCAGCTGACCAGGCGCGATCAGAAGTCGCGGCCGGTCAGCTACTCGCACGGGCTGCGGCCGCGGGCCAACTACCCCACGCGCTCGATGCGCACCGGCGGGATCACCCTGCTGCTGTTCATCATCTGGCACATCCTCGACCTCTCGGCCGGCGTCCTGAACCCGGACTTCGAGGAGGGCAAGCCGTACCACAACATCACCAAGGACTTCCAGGTCTGGTGGATCAACGTCATCTACATCGTGGCCATGGTGGCGCTCGGCCTGCACATCAACCACGGCTTCCGCAGCGCCGCCCAGACGCTGGGCTTCACCCAGAACGTCGCCCGTCGGCGCATCGTGGAGGGCACAGGCGCCGCCCTGGCCCTGATCATCAGTCTCGGCTTCATCGCAGTACCCGTCGCGGTCATGGGAGGGCTCGTGTCATGAGCGAGAACGTGAGCAACACCGACGACCGCGCATCGGTCGACACCACCGGGTTCGCCAGCGCGCACACCGACCTCTACGACGTCGGCGACCCGATCGCCGACGCCAAGGCCCCCGACGTCGACATCGAGCGGCGCTGGACCCAGCGCAAGTTCGACGCCAAGCTGGTCAACCCGGCCAACCGCCGCAAGCACAAGATCATCGTCGTCGGCACCGGCCTGGCCGGCGGGTCGGCCGGCGCCACGCTGGCCGAGCAGGGCTACCACGTCATCCAGTTCTGCTTCCAGGACTCCCCGCGGCGCGCGCACTCCGTCGCCGCCCAGGGCGGCATCAACGCGGCGAAGAACTACCGCAACGACGGTGACTCCACCTACCGGCTGTTCTACGACACGGTCAAGGGCGGCGACTTCCGCTCGCGGGAGTCGAACGTCTACCGCCTCGCTGAGGTCTCGGCCAACATCATCGACCAGTGCGTCGCGCAGGGCGTGCCCTTCGCGCGTGAGTACGGCGGCCTGCTGGACACCCGCTCCTTCGGCGGCGTCCAGGTGCAGCGCACGTTCTACGCGCGCGGCCAGACCGGTCAGCAGTTGCTGATCGGCGCCTACCAGGCCCTCGAGCGGCAGATCTCGCTCGGCAACATCGACATGCACGCGCGCACCGAGATGCTCGACCTCGTCATCGTCGACGGCCGGGCCCGCGGCATCGTCGCCCGCGACCTCGTCACCGGCAAGATCACGACCTACCTGGCCGACGCGGTCGTGCTCGCGACCGGCGGCTACGGCAACGTTTTCTACCTCTCGACGAACGCCAAGGGCTCCAACGCCACCGCCATCTGGCGCGCGC
>CAZZZE010000213.1:0-4952 GCA_964658365.1 uncultured Jatrophihabitantaceae bacterium | reverse complement strand
CCGCTGATCATCGGCGCCATCGGCATCATCAGCTCGGTCGTCGGCGTCCTGACGACCAAGCTGCGCGAGAGCGACCGCAACGGCCTCGTGCCGATCAACCGCGGCTTCTTCATCACCGCCGGCGTCTCGCTGGTTCTCGTCGCCATCGCCTCGTTCACGTTCCTGCCCTCGAAGTTCAGCGACCTCAACGACAGCATCGCCGGCGCCACCGGCGACCCGGCGGTCATCGCCTTCGTCGCCGTACTCATCGGCATCGTGCTCGCGGTGCTGATCCAGCAGCTGACCGGCTACTTCACCGACACGTCGCGCCGTCCGGTCAAGGACGTCGCCGACACCTCGCTCACCGGCGCTGCCACGGTGGTGCTCTCCGGCATCTCCCTCGGCCTCGAGTCGGCCGTGTACTCGGCGGTGCTGATCGGCGCCGCGCTGTTCGGGGCGTTCTTGCTCGGCGGCGGGTCGGCCTTCGTCGCGCTGTACGCGGTGGCGCTCGCCGGCAGCGGCCTGCTCACCACGGCTGGCGTCATCGTGGCCATGGACACCTTCGGCCCGGTCAGTGACAACGCGCAGGGCATCGCCGAAATGAGCGGTGACATCGACGAGGTCGGCGCCCGGGTGCTCACCGACCTCGACGCCGTCGGCAACACCACCAAGGCCATCACCAAGGGCATCGCCATCGCGACCGCGGTGCTCGCGGCCACCGCGCTGTTCGGCTCGTTCGGCAAGGCGTTCACCGACGCGCTGCAGAACGCGAAGGGCGCGCTCAAGGGCGGCAAGATCAGCGGCGAGCTGCCGCTGTCGGACTACTGGCACCTCGTCAACGGCGGCAGGCTCACCGACCTGTCGTTCAACCTCGACCTCACCCAGCCCAACAACCTGTTCGGTGTGATCATCGGCGCCGCAGTGGTGTTCCTGTTCAGCGGCCTAGCCATCAGCGCGGTGGGCCGCGCCGCCGGCCGGGTGGTCTACGAGGTCCGCGCACAGTTCCGCGACCACCCCGGGATCATGGACTACAGCGAGAAGCCGGACTACGCCCGCGTGGTGGACATCTGCACCAAGGACTCGTTGCGCGAGCTGGCCACCCCCGGCCTGCTGGCGATCTTCGCACCGATCTCGATCGGTTTCCTGCTCGGCATCGGGCCGTTGGCCGGCTACCTCGCCGGTGCGATCGGCGCCGGCGTGCTGATGGCGATCTTCCTCGCCAACTCCGGCGGCGCGTGGGACAACGCGAAGAAGATGGTCGAGGACGGCGTGCACGGCGGCAAGGGCACCGAGGCCCACGCAGCCACTGTCATCGGCGACACCGTCGGTGACCCGTTCAAGGACACCGCCGGACCGTCGATCAACCCGCTGATCAAGGTCATGAACCTGGTTGCCGTGCTCGTGGCCCCGGCCGTGGTGAAGCTGACGGTCGGCGAGCACGCGTCCGTCCCGCTGCGCATCGCCATCGGGCTCATCGCGCTGGCGATCATCGCGTCCGCGGTCATCGTGTCGAAGCGTCGCCGCGTCTCGATGGGCGACGACCAGCCGGCGGCCGAGGTACAGGCTCCGGTCAACGTCGCCTGATCGCCATGCGTTGACGCGGGCATCGTCTGCATGACCCAGTACTCCCTGTTCGGGGCCGCGGCCGCCGCGCCGGCGTTGTCCGACCTCGACGGCCTGCTGCTCGGCGGCGGGCAGTGGGTCCGCTCGGCCGCCGGCGCTCGGCTGTCGGTTGTGGTGGCCGACCGCTGGCGCGCCGACGCGCTGGCCGCGACGTTCGCCGACCTCGGCGTCGCGGGCACCGACGCGGTGGTCGATTCGGCGGCGACCCAGCTGGCGGTGCGCACCGCGTTCACGCCTGACCTCGTCGCGCACGCCGCCCGCTGGACGCGCGGTGCCAACCAGGGTCTGCCGACCCGCTTCACGCTCGGCGCGGGTGGGTTGCGGCTGTGGGCCGTCGCTGCCGGCCGCCGCGACGAGGCCGGGTACCTGCTGGCGACCGAGCGTCCCGACGATCCGATCCACAGTGCCGCCGGCGCCCAGCTGGCCGCGCTCGGGGTCGCTGCGGTGTCGTTGACGCAGCGTCCCGGGCCGGGCTGGCGGGTCACGTCGGTGCGCCGGCTGCGGCGTCTGGTCGAGCTGGTCGGCGAGGCGCCCCCCGGCGGACACGACGACTGGGCCGTCCCGGTGCGCCCGGCCTGAGCGGCTGAGGGCGGCCGCCCGGCGGTCGCAGCGATGTTGCACGGTTGCTGTACCGTCCGCGACTGCGGGGCCTGGCGCAGGCGATCCCCGCGGACTGGAGACGCAGTGGCGAGCAAGGGCGGGAAGGCGGGCACCAAGCTGGTGGTCGTCGAGTCGTCCACCAAGGCGAAGATGATCGGCGGGTTCCTCGGGTCCGGCTACGTCGTCGAGGCCTCGGTCGGGCACATCCGCGAGCTGCCGCCCAACGCCGCCGCCGTCCCGGCCGCCTACAAGGGCCAGCCGTGGGCGCGTCTCGGCGTCGACGTCGACAACGACTTCGAGCCGCTCTACGTCGTCAGCGCCGACCGCAAGCAGGTCGTCAGCCGGCTGAAGTCGTTGCTCAAGGACGCCGACGAGCTCTACCTCGCCACGGACGAGGACCGCGAGGGTGAGGCCATCGCGTGGCACCTCGTCCAGGAACTCAAACCCAAGATCCCGGTGCGCCGGATGGTCTTCCACGAGATCACGCCGTCCGCGATCGCGGCGTCGGTCGCGAACCCGCGCGAGATCGACGACCACCTCGTCGAGGCTCAGCGCACCCGGCAGATCCTCGACCGCCTCTACGGCTACGAGGTCAGCCCCGTGCTGTGGAAGAAGGTGCTGCCGCGGCTGTCCGCCGGCCGCGTTCAGTCTGTGGCCACCCGGATGGTCGTCGAGCGCGAACGCGAGCGCATGGCGTTCCACGCGGCGTCCTATTGGGACGTCGTCGGCACCTTCTCGCCCGTCGAGCCGAAGCCGAACGATCCGGCGACGTTCACCGCTACGTTGGTGTCGGTCGACGACACCCGGCTGGCCACCGGCCGCGACTTCGACCCGGCGACGGGCCGCGCGCCGGCGAACGTCCTGCACCTCGACGAGTCCGGCGCCCGCGGGCTCGCCGCGCGCCTGGACGGCCGGCCGTTCACCGTGCAGGGCGTCGAGGAGAAGCCGTACCGTCGCCGTCCGTACCCGCCGTTCATGACCTCGACGCTGCAGCAGGAGGCCGGCCGCAAGTTCCGCTGGTCGGCGCAGCAGGTCATGCGTACCGCGCAGCGGCTGTACGAGAACGGCTACATCACCTACATGCGCACCGACTCGACGAGCCTGTCCGAGACGGCTCTGACCGCGGCCCGCAACCAGGCGCGTGAGCTGTACGGCGACGCCTACGTCCCGGCCGAGCCGCGGGTCTACACGCGCAAGTCGAAGAACGCGCAGGAGGCGCACGAGGCGATCCGCCCCTCGGGCGACTCCTTCCGCACGCCGGGGCAGGTCGCCAACCAGCTCTCGTCGGAGGAGTTCCGCCTCTACGAGCTGGTCTGGCAGCGCACGCTGGCCTCGCAGATGTCCGACGCCGTGGGCACCACGGTGTCGATCCGGTTGCAGGCGACGTCGGCCTCCGACGAGGCGGTCGTGTTCACGACGTCCGGCCGCACGATCACCTTCCCTGGTTTCCTGCGCGCGTACGTCGAGGACACCGACGAGACCGCGGCTGAGAAGGACGACGCCGAGAAGCGGCTGCCCGCGCTGGCCCGCGGTGACGCGCTCGACCCGCGCGAGTTCGAGCCCACCGGGCACACCACCTCGCCGCCCTCGCGCTACACCGAGCCGTCGCTGGTCAAGGCGATGGAGGAGCTCGGTATCGGCCGGCCGTCGACGTACGCCTCGATCATGCAGACGATCCAGGACCGCGGCTACGTGTGGAAGAAGGGCCCGGCGCTGGTCCCGACCTGGACGGCGTTCGCGGTGATCAGCCTGCTCGAGAACTACTTCGCGCGGTTGGTGGACTACGGCTTCACGGCGTCGGTCGAGAACGATCTCGACGACATCGCCAACGGCGAGCGCTCGCGCGTCACCTGGCTTGCGGGGTTCTACTTCGGCGACGACGCGCACACCGGCGACTCCGAGCGCATCTCGGCGCAGGGCGGGCTGAAGAAGCTGATCGCCGCACGGCTCGAGGAGATCGACGCGCGGGGCATCAACTCGATCCCGCTGGCCTTCTCCGACGGCGTCGTGGTGCGCGTCGGTCGGTACGGGCCGTACCTGCAGGAGGGCACGCCCGAGGACGGCCGCCGCGCGTCGCTGCCCGAGGACCTCGCCCCCGACGAGCTGACCCCGGAGAAGGTCGAGGAGCTGCTGTCGGCGCCGTCGGGTGACCGCGACCTCGGCGAGCTGCCCGACGGGCGTCCGGTCACCGCCAAGGCCGGCCGGTACGGGCCGTACGTCACCGACGGCGAGCGCACGGCGTCACTGTTCAAGACGATGACGCTCGACACGCTCACGCTGGCCGAGGCCGAGCAGCTGCTGACCCTGCCCCGGGTGCTCGGCGCGCTCGACGGTGACGAGGTGACCGCCCAGAACGGGCGGTACGGGCCGTACATCAAGAAGGGCACCGACTCGCGCTCGATCGAGAGCGAGGAGCAGCTGTTCACGATCACGCTCGACGAGGCGGCCGCGATCCTGGCGCAGCCCAAGCAGCGCGGTCGGCGGGCGGCCGCGGCGCCGCCGCTGCGCGAGCTGGGCACGGACCCGATCTCCGGCGCGCCGATGGTGATCAAGGACGGCCGGTTCGGGCCGTACGTCACCGACGGCGAGACGAACGCCTCGCTGCGCAAGGGCGACGAGATCGAGTCGCTGACCGACGAGCGGGCTGCCGAGCTGCTCGCCGACCGCCGCGCCCGCGGCCCGGCCAAGAAGACCGCCCGCAAGGCCGCCAAGAAGGCGCCGGCGAAAAAGGTTGCCAAGAAGGTTGCCAA
>CAZZZE010000212.1:0-4955 GCA_964658365.1 uncultured Jatrophihabitantaceae bacterium | reverse complement strand
GCCCGCGCTGCACCGGGCGCGTCGGCGCACGTCGGGGGCGGTGCCTACGAGGTCGGGGCGGTCGTCAGTCTGCGCGTGCATCCGCTCGGCAGCTGGTTGCCGGCGGTCACGGTGACCGAGCGCGCGGTTGCGGCCCGGGAGCCGGGCGGCTCCGTCGGCGCGCCCCCGTGACGCGCGAGCGCGACGCCGGGTCGGCGACGCTGTGGGTGGTGGGCTGTATCGCCCTGCTGCTGGTGATCACCGAGGTGGCGGTGGTGCGCGCGGCCGCGGTCGTCGCCCGGCACCGCGCCGAGTCGGCGGCCGACCTCGCCGCCCTGGCCGCGGCCCAGCACATCGGCATAGACGACGCGCAGTGCGCCGCGGCGGCCCGGATCGCCGCCGCCAACGCGGCCCGGTTGCAGTCGTGCTCCGTGCACCTCGCTGCCGACGGTCGCAGCGGGTCGGTGCTGGCCCGGGTGGTGCTGCACGTCCACCTGCCCGTCGCCGGTTCCCGCGACGTCGCGGCCAGCGCGCGCGCCGGGCGGTTGCCGCTGTCGGACGGCGGTCCTAGCCTGCCGCCGTGAGGTTCTGGACCGAGTTCGCCGCCGCTGCGCCACGCGTCGCCGCCGTGTTCGCCCGTCGCCACGCCGCCACCGGCAACCTGTGCCTGCTGGCCACCCTGCGGGCCGACGGGTTCCCGCGGATCAGCCCGATGGAACCGGTGTTGTTCGAGAATCGTCTGTGGCTGGTCGGCATGCCCGGCACCACGAAGTTCCGCGATCTCGAGCGCGACCCGCGCTTCAGCCTGCACACCGCCACCGTCGACACCCATGTCGGCGACGGCGACGCCAAGCTGTGGGGCACGGTCGAGGACGTGCAGGACAGCGAGCTGCATGCCCGCTTCGCCGAGGACCTGCACCGGCGCACCGGAATGGACCTGCGCGGTGAGCGGTTCGCGCCGTTCTTCGGCGTGGTGCTTGCCGGCGGGTCGGCGGTCGAGATCGTCGACGGGCACCTCGACATCACCGTCTGGGCGCCGCCGGGGCCCGAGCGCGTGGTCCGCAAGCACTGATCACTCTGCGGGCAGCTCTCCGGGCAGCTCGGCCAGCACGAGGTCGAGCACGGTGAGCGCGCCGGCCTTGTCCAGGGGCTCGTTGCCGTTGCCGCACTTGGGCGACTGCACGCACGAGGGGCAGCCGGCCGGGCACTCGCAGGCGCCGATCGCCTCGCGCGTCGCGGCCAACCACGACCACAGTGCCGCGTGCCCGCGTTCGGCGAACCCGGCGCCACCGGGATGGCCGTCGTAGACGAACACCGTCGGCCGGCCGGTGTCGGGGTGCAGCGCGGTCGAGACGCCCCCGATGTCCCAGCGGTCGCAGGTGGCGAACAGCGGCAGCAGGCCGATGGCTGCGTGCTCGGCGGCGTGTACGGCGCCCGGAACGTTTGCGAGGTCGAGCCCGGCGCCGTCGAGGACGTCCTGCGGCAGGGTGTACCAGACCGCGGTCGTGCGCAGCTCGCGCGGCGGCAGGTCGAGCGGCGTCTCGTCGATCAGCTCGCCGGTGCCGAGCCGCCGGCGCAGGTAGCCGACGACCTGGTGGGTGACGTCGACGGTGCCGAGCGCGACCTCGAGCGGCCCGTACCGCCGGCTCGTCCGCGTGTGCACGATCGCGATGTCGGTGACGTCGCGGGCGGTCGTCGTCCACGGCGGGTCGTCGCGGCGGACCAGCGCCACCCGCTCGTCGAGATCGAGCGCGTCGACCACGAACGGGGTGCCGCGATGCAGGTAGACCGCGCCCGGGTGGACCGTCGAGTCGGCGGCGCCGGCGTCGACGGTGCCGATCAGGGTGCCGGTGCCCGACTCGACCACGCTGACCGGCCGGCCGCCGGTGCCCCGGATGTCGACCTCGGGCCGCTCGTGCTGCGCCCAGAACCATCCGGCCGGGCGCCGGCGCAGCAGCCCGCGGGCCACCAGGTCGTCCAGCACGGCGTGCACGGCGGCCACGCCGGCGTCGTCCCCGGTCGAGCTGAACGCGGCCGCCTCGCCGGGGCGGATCGGTGCCTCGATGGCCGCGCAGCACAGTTGCGGACCCAGGACGTACGGGTTCTGCGGGTCGAACACGGTGGCCTCGACCGGGCGCCCGAACACCGCGGCCGGGTGGTGGACAAGGTAGGTGTCGAGCGGGTCGTCACGGGCCACGAAGACGACGAGCGCGCCGGTACCCGAGCGGCCGGCCCGGCCGGCCTGCTGCCACAGCGAGGCGAGCGTCCCGGGGTACCCGGCCAGCACCACCGCGTCGAGGCCCGAGATGTCGACGCCGAGCTCGAGGGCGTTGGTGGCCGCGACGCCGAGCAGCTCGCCCGAGCCCAGCGCGGCCTCGAGCGCCCTGCGCTCCTCGGGCAGGTAACCGGCGCGGTAGGCGGCCACCCGCGGGACGAGCGCCGCGGCGCCGGCGGCGTCGAGGTGGCGGGCCGCGCCCAGCGCCGTCAGCTCGGCGCCGCGGCGGGAGCGGACGAACGCGAGCGTGCGGGCACCCTCGACGACCAGGTCGGCCAGGATCCGGGCAGCCTCGACGCCCGCCGACCGGCGCACCGGCGCGTCGTGCTCGCCGCGCAGCGCGGTCAGCGGCGGCTCCCAGAGGACGAACGAGCGAGCGCCGTGCGGCGAGGCGTCGCCGGTCACCTCGACGACCGGCGTCCCGATCAGCCGGGTCGCCGAACGCGCCGGCGCCGACACCGTGGCCGAGGCCAGCACGAACGTCGGCGCGGAGCCGTAGACCGCGCACAGCCGTCGCAGCCGACGCAGCACCTGTGCCACGTGCGAGCCGAACAGGCCGCGGTAGGTGTGACACTCATCGATCACCACGAACGACAGCCGCCGCAGCAACGAGCTCCAGCGCCCGTGCGCCGGCAGGACGCCGCGATGCAGCATGTCGGGATTGGTCAGCACCCAGTTGGCGTGGGCCCGCACCCAGTCGCGCTCGTCCAGCGGGGTGTCGCCGTCGAAGGTGGCGGCCCGCACGAACGGCAGCCCGAGCCCGGCGAGGGCGCCGAGCTGGTCCTGCGCCAGCGCCTTGGTCGGCGACACGTACAGCACCCGCGCCCGGTCGTCGCTCGCCAGCGCGGTCAGGGCGGCCAGCTGGTAGGCCAGCGACTTGCCCGACGCGGTGCCGGTGGCCACCACCACCGACGTGCCCGCGTGCGCGAGCGTCGCGGCCTCGATCTGGTGGGCCCACGGCTCGGTGACCCCGCGGGCGACGAAGGGCGCGCGGACGGTGGCGGGCACCCAGTCCGGCCACGCGGCCGGCACGGCGGCCCGGGCGGGCAGCGATTCCACGTGCGTCACCGGCGTTTCGCCGGGCGCGACCCCGAGCAGGAGGCGCTGCAGGAGGGACTCGGGATCGATCATCCGTTCTCCTTACCGCGCAGCCGGGGTGCGGCCTGTGGCATGCTTGATCGGCTGCCTGTCCACCCGGTCGCCGGCACGAATCCGCCGGTTCGTAGCGACAGCACCAGATCATGCAGGCACGACATAACGAAGGGTGGCTCGCGTGGAGCTGTCGGTCTCACGGCTTTCGGTCGGCGACGTGTCCGTCGTCGCGGTCAGCGGAGAGGTCGACGTCTACTCCGCCCCGGCACTGAAGGAGAGCCTGTCCGAGCTGCTGCAGTCCGGGATCTCCACGGTCGTCGTCGACCTGTCCGGGGTCGGCTTCCTCGATTCCACCGGCCTCGGCGCGCTCGTCGAGGCCCGCTCGGCCACCACCGAGGCCGGCGGGTCGCTGCCGCTGGTCTGCGCGCACGAGCGCATCCTGAAGCTGTTCACGATCACCGGCCTCGACGGCGTGTTCGCGATCCACCCCACCGTCGAGGCGGCCGTCGAGTCCGTCAGCGCCTGAGCCGATCCCCGGGCCGGGTCGACCCGGGAGGCGGCGTGAAGTAGGCCACCTGCTGCGACGCGCGTCACGTGATCGGGGCTACACTCCGCCGGTCAGTGCCGCCCAGTGCCGGTCGCTCGAACCGTAATCAGCGGGGCGGCCCACGGGTGTACATGGGTCGCCGATCAGCACGCATCGTCGTGCGGTCCGGTGGCGAGAGCGTAGGGAGTTGCATGGCAGCGCAGCTGTTGGCCGAGCCCGGTATCAGCACCAACGAGAAGTACGCGGTCGTCGTCATCGGGGTCATCGCCCTGGCAGCGCTGGCGTTCGCCTACAGCCTCGTCCGGGAAGTGCTCAAGGCCGATCAGGGCACCGAGAAGATGCAGGAGATCGGCCGCGCCGTCCAGGAGGGCGCGAAGGCCTACCTGAACCGGCAGTTCAAGACGCTGTCGGTGTTCTCGGTCATCGTCTTCGTCCTGCTGCTGATCCTGCCGGTGAACCACGGCGGTTTCTCGGTGCAGTTCGGCCGCGCGCTGTTCTTCATCGTCGGTGCCGTCTTCTCCGCCGCCGTCGGCTACATCGGCATGTCGCTCGCCACCCAGGCCAACGTCCGGGTCGCCGCGGCGGCCCGCGGCGGCGGCCGCGAGCGCGGGTTCCACGTCGCGTTCCGCACCGGCGGCATCGTGGGCATGCTGACCGTCGGCCTCGGCCTGCTCGGCGCCAGCGTCGTGCTGCTGGCCTACAACGCCGACGCGCCGACCGTCCTCGAGGGCTTCGGCTTCGGCGGCGCGCTGTTGGCGATGTTCATGCGCGTCGGCGGCGGCATCTTCACCAAGGCCGCCGACGTCGGCGCCGACCTCGTCGGCAAGGTCGAGGCCGGCATCCCCGAGGACGACCCGCGCAACGCGGCCACCATCGCCGACAACGTGGGCGACAACGTGGGTGACTGCGCCGGCATGGCCGCCGACCTGTTCGAGTCCTACGCCGTCACCCTTGTCGCGGCGCTCATCCTCGGCCAGACCGCGTTCGGCGCCAAGGGCCTGCTGCTGCCGCTGATCATCGGCGCCATCGGCATCATCAGCTCGGTCGTCGGCGTCCTGACGA
>CAZZZE010000211.1:0-5005 GCA_964658365.1 uncultured Jatrophihabitantaceae bacterium | reverse complement strand
CATGTCGATGCCGTTCTACACCTCGCCCGAGCAGATCATGCGCGACCGCTCGGAGTACGCCCGCAAGGGCATCTCCCGCGGGCGCAGCGTCGTGGTCTCGACGTACGCCGACGGCGTCCTGTTCGTCACCGAGAACGCGAGCACGGCGCTGCACAAGGTGAGCGAGATCTACGACCGCATCGGCTTCGCCGCGGTCGGCCGCTACAACGAGTTCGAGAGCCTGCGTGTCGCCGGCATCCGGCTCACCGATCTGCGTGGCTACAGCTACGACCGCCGCGACGTCACGGCCCGCGCCCTGGCCAACGCGTACGCCCAGACGCTCGGTGCGATCTTCACCGAGCAGCAGAAGCCCTACGAGGTCGAGCTCTGCCTGGCAGAGGTCGGCGACACCGCCGAGCGCGACCTGCTGTACCGGTTGACCTACGACGGCACCATCGTCGAAGAGCCGCAGTTCATGGTCATGGGCGGGCAGGCCGAGCAGCTCACCACCGAGATGCGGAACAACTTCGTCGGCGACCAGCCGTTGCGCGAAGCGCTGAACGTCGCGGTGTCGACGCTGGGCAGCATGGGCGGAAGCGACGGCGCCCATCGGTCGATCCCGGCCAACCAGCTCGAGGTCGCGGTGCTAGACCGCAACCGGGGGCAACGCAAGTTCCGGCGCATCACCGGGCTGGCGCTCACTGAGGTGCTGCCGCAGCCCGACGCCGGCGAGCCGACGGCCGACCCGGCGCCGGCCGACACGCCGCCGCTCGACGAGACCAGCGACTAGCTTCGTCACGTCTCCAGCCGGATCCTCCAGCGGACGCTGAAAGCCCTCCTGGCGTGGCTAGGAGCCGAGCACCGAGTCGACGAACGGTGCGAGCAGCCGGCTGACGTCGCGCGCGACGATGTCCGGCGCGCCGGCCGGCAGCAGGGCGTGGCTAATGGCCAGGCGCACGAGCGTCTCGGCCACGACGCGGGCGTCTGCCTGCCCGACCTGCGGCCACACCTCGCGGATCAACGCCGCGACCCGGCCACCGGCGAGCGCGTGACCGATACCCGTGAGCAGCTGCATCAATTCGCCCTCGGACGACGTGTCGGCCACGATGATCTTGACGACCGGCTCGTCCGAGGCGAGTTCCAGGAAGAGCGCGAACGCCGCACGCAACGCGGTGTGCGCGTCGTCGGCGTGTTGGCGCACGGCGTCGGAGGCCGCGCTCACCAGTCGCTCGATCTCGCGGCCCACGTAGGCCTCGACGAGGGCGTCTCGCGAGCCGAACTCGTTGTAGAGCGTCTGCCGGCTGACACCCGCCGCGCGGGCGACGTCCGACATCGTGGTGGCCGTCCAGCCGCGGGCCCGCGCCAGGTCGTCGACCGCGGACAGGACGGTGTCGCGCAGCAGCGTCCGGGCGGCCGTCGCGTACGGCACGGGCGCGGCCTCAGCCATCGCCGGTCCCGGCTGTGACGACGCTGCGCCCGCGGCCGGTGCAACCGCACACGCCGCCGCGGAGCTGGATCATGACCCCAGTCTGGCAGGTCAGGCCGCCTCGACCGACGTCGTGCCCGACGTTGATCCGTACCGGGCCAGCACCCGCTCGCGGGCGTGCGGCGCGATGTTGGCCCGGGACACGTCGCCGCCGTAGTGGGCCAGCACGCGCTTGTCCATCACGCGGCGCCACAGCGGCGGCACGTAGGCCAGCAGAATCATCGCCGCGTAGCCGGCCGGCAGCTGCGGCGACTCGTCGAAGTGGCGCAGCGACTGGTAACGGCGGGTGGGGTTGGCGTGGTGGTCGCTGTGGCGTTGCAGGTGGTACAGGAACAGGTTGGTGGTCAGGTGGTTGCTGTTCCAGCTGTGCCGCGGGGTGACGCGCTCGAAGCGGCCGTTGGGCAGCATGATGCGGAGCAGGCCGTAGTGCTCGAGGTAGTTCACGGCCTCGAGCAGGCTGAAAGCCAGCACGGCCTGCACGAGCAGGTAGGGCCAGATGTCGATCCCGAAGAGCGTGATCGTGCACGCCCAGAGGGCCACGGTCATGGCCCAGGCGGACAGGACGTCGTTGCGCAGCGACCACACCGGCTTGTCCATGCGCCGTAGCCGGGCGCGCTCGAGGCGCCAGCCGTTGCGCACGCTGCCCGCCACGGTGCGCGGCCAGAACCGCCAGAACGACTCGCCCAGGCGGCTGGACGCCGGGTCCTCGGGCGTTGCGACCCGCACATGGTGACCGCGGTTGTGCTCGACGAAGAAATGGCCGTACCCGCAGGGCGCCAGGGCGATGCGGGCGAACCACCGCTCGAGGTGCTCCTTCTTGTGGCCCAGTTCGTGCGCGGTGTTGATCGCGACGCCGTTGAGCATGGCGAGCGTGACGGCGACGCCGATGCGATCGACGACGCCGAGCCCACCGTGCCGCGTCATCAGCCAGAAACCGGTGAACCAGGCCGCGAACTGGCAGGGCAGGAACAGGTACGTGACCCAGCGGTAGTAGCGATCCTGCTCGAGCCACGCCAATGCCTCTTCCGGGGCGTTGGACCGGTCCTCGCCGATGACCAGGTCCAGCGACGGGATGAGCACGTAGACCACCAGCGGACCGGTCCACCAGAACACGCCGGATCCGGTGAGGCTCACCAGCCCCCAGCCGGCGAACAGAAGCAGCGGCACCACGACGCCGAGCAGCCACAGGTAGCGCTTGCGGTCCCGCCACTGCGGGCGCTCGGCGACGTCTGATCGGGACAGGTTCGCCGACAGGGATGCCGCGCGCATGATCGCCTCCTCGTTGACACGGTCGAAGCAGTGATCCAGACCGTATACACGATGAGCTTCAATGTAAAGACGCCCCGTTACAGCAAAAGCGGGGCTGCGGAACGCGGCCGCGGCTCGTCAGGCTGGGGGGCCGAGTGCCTCTCGGCGAGGTCTCTGGCGAGCTGACGGACACGGTCGCGGGCCGCGTCCGGGGAGAGTATTTCGATGTGGTCGCCGAACTGGAGGAGCTGGCGCACCGACTCGACGTTGGGGTAGCGGACGGCGACGGTGCACCACTCCTTCCCCGCGTGGGAGATCTCATGGATGCGGGTGCCGAGGATGCGTCGTGCTAGGTCGAGGCGGCTCTTCCGTAGCCGGACGGTCACGTTCACCCGACCGGGCGTCTCGGTGTGTTCCTTGAGCGCGGCCCACACGGAGCGCAAGGTCTGACCCGGGCGCAGGGCAGCCGGTGCGTCGAGCGTCTCGTAGGCCGAGAGCCGTTCCAGGGCGAACAGCCGGCCGGTGCCCCGGTCGTCGGCCACGAGGTACCAGCGGCCCGATTTCGACACGAGCCCGTACGGGTCGACCTCTCGCGCCGAGGCGCGTCCCGCGGCACTGCGGCGGTACTGGATGCGCATCCGACGTCGTTGACGCAGTGCCGATGCCAGATCCGCGACGTCGACGTTGGACGTCGGATCTGCGAGCCACGCCGTGCTGTCGACCAGGATCAGGTCCGCCAGCCGCGCCGGATTCGCGGGCCCGGGTGCCGCGGCCTGCCGGGCGGCGATCTTGCGCACGGCCATCTCGTGCACCGCGGCCAGGCCCAGGCGCTCGAGCTGCTCGTCGGCCAGACCGGCGACGGACAGAGCCTCCAGCTCGCGAGGGTCCAGGTGCGAGGTGTCGAGCCGTGCACCGGTGAGCAGGACGATCCCGCCGTTGCGGCCTCGTTCGGCATACACGGGGACACCCGCCGTCGAGAGTGCCTCGACGTCGCGCAGCACGGTCCGTCGGGACACGTCCAGACGTTCGGCGAGCTCGCTGGTGGTGATGCGCCGGCGTGTCTGCAAGAGCAGCAGGAGGTGCAGCAACCTCGAAGCCCTCATGCTGACCGATTCTCGCAGAAAAGGCGACAGGTTCTGTCGTGATTAAACGGTCAACTGACGTGTACTAATACCGTCAACCGGAGGATGCCATGCCCGCACCCAACCTCTTCCTGATCTACGTCAGCGACGCCGAGGCCGCCACCGCCTTCTACAGCGACCTGTTCGACATCGAACCGACGTTCGCCAGTCCCCGCTACGTGGCGTTCGAGGTCGCCCCTGGGGTCCTGTTCGCGGTGTGGACGGGGCGCAGCGAGCACGCGATCCCCAGCACCCCGCGCACGTGCGAGATCGGGCTGATGCTGCCCGGATCGGCGGCCGCCGTCGACGAGACCTTCACGAGTTGGGTCGCGAAGGGCGTCCATGTCGTGGAGGAACCCCACGATGACGTCTTCGGCCGCACCTTCCTGGTCGCGGACCCCGACGGCAACCTCATCCGGGTCTCGCCGGTGGACTGACGCACGGAGCCGACAGCATCCGCTCGCTCAGCGCCCGTCCCCGGCTCGCGTGAAACAGTGTTCGGCATGCCGATCACGAGCGTGGTGGTGCGTCGTCGAGTTACCGATCTTGACCGTTCGGCTCGGTTCTACGAGCAGCTGACTGGCGTGCGAGCGCATCGGTTCTCGTTCAGCGGCGCCGATCTTGCCGCCGTCGGTCCTTTTCTGCTGTTGGCGGCCGCCGGAGCCGCGGGGGATCGCCTGGAGCGGGTGGCAGCGACGCTGGCCGTCGATGATCTCGACGCCGGGAGCTGAGCGTCGTCGAACCAGCTCTCCGGCCGGCGCCTGCAACGATGCATCCGGACTTGCCACTGTGTCCCGGATGTCCCGCCGTTGTCCCGGCGATGTCCGGGCTTCGGTGGTTACTCTGCAAGGTATGCACAAGCGCATCATGGGCCTCGAGAACGAGTACGGCGTGACGTGCACGTTCCACGGCCAGCGGCGCCTGTCGCCCGACGAGGTCGCGCGCTACCTGTTCCGCCGGGTCGTGTCGTGGGGGCGCTCGTCCAACGTGTTCCTCAAGAACGGCGCGCGGCTCTACCTCGACGTCGGCAGCCACCCCGAGTACGCGACGCCGGAGTGCGATTCGCTCGAGAGCCTGGTCGCGCACGACAAGGCCGGCGAGCGCGTGCTCGAGGGCCTGGTCGTCGACGCCGAGAAGCGCCTGCACGACGAGGGCATCGCCGGCGACATCT
>CAZZZE010000210.1:0-5032 GCA_964658365.1 uncultured Jatrophihabitantaceae bacterium | reverse complement strand
AGGAAGAGTTCTTCCACACCTTCAACACGCTGCACAACGCGAACAAGCAGATCGTCATCAGCTCCGACAAGTCGCCGCGCCAGCTGAACTCCCTCGAGGACCGGTTGCGCACCCGCTTCGAATGGGGCCTGATCAGCGACGTTCAGGCGCCCGACCTCGAGACCCGCATCGCGATCCTGCGCAAGAAGGCGGCCCAGGAGGGCACGAACCCGCCGCCTGAGGTGCTCGAATTCATCGCCTCCAAGATCCAGAGCAACATCCGCGAACTCGAGGGTGCACTGATCCGGGTCACCGCGTTCGCCAGCCTGAACCGCCAGTCGGTCGAGTTGGGCCTGGCCGAGATGGTGCTCAAGGACCTCGTGGGCGAGAACGACGCACCGCAGATCACCGCGCCGACGATCATGGCCGTCACTGCCGAGTACTTCCAGATCAGCCTCGACGACCTCGTCGGCACCTCGCGCAGCCGCACGCTGGTCGCCGCGCGGCAGATGGCCATGTATCTGTGCCGCGAGCTCACCGACCTCTCGCTGCCCAAGATCGGCCAGACCTTCGGCGGCCGCGATCACACCACCGTGATGCACGCGGAGCGCAAGATCCGCGGACAGATCAAGGAGAAGCTCACCGTCTACAACCAGATCACCGAGCTGACCAGCCGCGTCAAGGTCCGGGCCCGCTCGTGACGAGCGCGCTGCACGCAGCTGTGGATCGAGCTGTGCAAAGCTGCGGACGGGGTGTGCAGGACGGGTGTGCATCGCTGGACGTCCACGCCGATGTCATTCAGCGGTGGACGTCCGGTCGGTTTCCGTCCACAGGGCTCGAACCGCTGCGGCCCAGCCTGCGCGGGACCCGACGCCGGTCGTCCCCAGTGTCCACAGCCCCGAAGACGATGGACGAGAATCTCAATGATGTGATGGTGAAGGACCAGTGCTACTGCCCGGTGGACAACGTGCATGACCGGGGCACCGACGGAGGTAGGCGATGAAGTTCCGGGTCGAGCGTGACGCCCTGGCCGATGCGGTCACCTGGGCGGCGCGCAGTCTGGCCAGCCGGCCCACGCTGCCCGTGCTTGCCGGCCTGCTGCTGCAGGTCGAGGGCGACCAGCTCTCGGTGTCCGGCTTCGACCTCGAGGCCTCGACCCAGGTCGACCTCGAGGTCAGTTCCGGAGCCGACGGGCACGCGCTGGTCTCCGGCCGGTTGCTCGCCGACATCACCCGAGCGCTCCCGCCGCACCCGGTCGACGTCACGCTCGACGGCACCCGCCTGACGATCGCCTGCGGCGCAGCCCGCTTCACCCTGCCCGGCATGCCGGTCGATGACTACCCGAAGCTGCCGAGCATGCCGACGACGGCCGGGACCGTCGACGGTGCCGAATTCGCGGCAGCGGTGTCGCAGGTGGCGGTGGCCGCGGGGCGCGACGACACGCTGCCCATGCTCACCGGCGTGCGTCTCGAGATCGACGGCGACAAGCTGACCCTGGCCGCCACCGACCGCTACCGCCTCGCCGTGCGCGAGCTGTCGTGGAACCCGAGCGATCCCGGTGCCGAGCCCGTGCAGGTGCTGGTGCCGGCCCGGACGCTTGCCGACGCGGCCAAGAGCCTTGCGCACAGCGAGACGATGACCATCGCGCTGTCCGGCGCCGGCGGCTCGGGTGAGGGCATCATCGGTTTCGCCGGTACCACCAACGGGCGGGCCAGCCGGGCGACCACCCGGTTGCTCGACGCCACCTTCCCGGCCTACCGGTCGCTGCTGCCCACCGAGTGGGCCTCGAGCGCCGAGGTGGCCGTGGCCCCGCTGGTCGAGGCGGTACGCCGCGTCGCGCTGGTCACCGACCGCAACGCACCAGTCCGCATGGAGTTCGCCGACGGCAGCGTCGCCCTCACCGCCGGCGGCGACGACGAGGGACGGGCCGAGGAGCAGCTCGAGGTCGCCTACGACGGCGAGGCCATCACCACGGCGTTCAACCCGCAGTTCCTGCTCGACGGGCTGGGCGCGCTGGCCACGAGCACGGCGCGCATGCTGTTCACGTCCTCGACGAAGCCGGTGGTGCTGCGCCCCACCGAGAGCGTGTCGGGGGACAGCGCCGCGGCCGGGCCTGCCCGCGGCAGCGCCGAGTACACGTACCTGATCATGCCGGTGCGGCTGCCCGGCTGATCGGTGCACGTCCGTCACCTCGCGGTCGCCGACTTCCGCAGCTGGCGCAGCGCCGATCTGGCCCTGCAGCCGGGCTCGGTCGTGCTCGTCGGCGCGAACGGCCAGGGCAAGACGAACCTCATCGAGGCCATCGGCTACCTGGCCACTCTGGGCAGCCATCGGGTGGCGCAGGACGCACCGCTGATCCGGGCCGGCGCCGAGCGAGCGGTCGTCCGCGCCGCGGTGGTCGCCGACGGGCGCGAGCTGCGCGTCGAGGTCGAGATCACGGCCGGCAGGGCCAACCGCGCCCGGCTCAACGGCGCGCCGGTGCCCCGCCCGCGCGAGATCCTCGGTGTCCTGCGCACCGTCCTGTTCGCCCCCGAGGATCTGGCGATCGTGCGTGGTGACCCCGGCGAGCGTCGGCGTTTCCTCGACGAGGTGGTGGTCGCCCGCATCCCGCGCCTGGCCGGCGTACGTGCCGACTACGAGCGCGTCCTGCGGCAGCGGGCGGCGCTGCTGAAGTCCGCAGGCGGGGCGCGCCGCCGGCCGGGCGGCACGGGCAGCGCGGAGCTGCCGACCCTCGACGTGTGGGACGCCCATCTCGCCGAGCACGGCTCCCAGCTGCTGCACGCCCGCCTGGAGGCGGTGCGTGCGCTGCGTCCGCACGCGGCACGCGCCTACGCGCAGGTCGCGCCGACCAGTGTCGGGCTCGAGCTGCGCTACGTCACCGCCCTGGCCGAGCTGTTGCCCGGGCTCACCGATCCCGAGCACGTCCCCGAGCCGGCGGAGCTGGCCGAGGCGATGTTGGCCCAGGTGCAGCAGGTCCGCACGGCCGAACTCGACCGTGGGGTGAACCTGGTGGGCCCGCATCGCGACGACCTCGACGTGCGCCTGGGCGAGCTGCCGGTACGAGGCTATGCAAGCCACGGCGAGAGCTGGTCGGCCGCGCTGTCGCTGCGGCTCGGCAGTTATGAGCTGTTGCGTGCCGACACCCTGCCGGGCGGGGATCCGGTGCTCATACTGGACGACGTGTTCGCAGAACTCGACGTCGACCGGCGCGCCCAGCTCGCAGTGGTCGCGGCGCAGGCCGAGCAGGTCATCGTGACCGCGGCGGTGCTCGGGGATGTCCCGACAGAGCTGCGCGGCGCCCGCGTCATGATCGCCGACGGCAGCATCGACCATGCGGACTGAGCACCGGTGCCCGGCGACGGGTGCGAGCCAGGTCACCCCGTTTTCCACAGATAATGGTGGACAACCGCAGTGGGCTGTGGATAACCAGGCCACTCGGCGCGCGCCGATCCGCCCACACCGCGCGGTTCTTCGCGGTGACCTCACGTCAACTGTGGATTTCACGGTGGACGGCGCCTGTGCTGCGAGTCCCGGCCGATGAGCGGTGACGAGCCGGCGGACCGGCCAGATCCCGACCCGGCGGAGGTGGCCGTCGACGAGCCGGACGACGACCTCGCCCGCACCGCGCTGGCCGATGCCCGGGGGGCGTCACGGACGCGCGGGCGACCGAGCACGCGCCGGCGCCGGCGCCCCGACGAGCCGGGCCGAAACCGGGGCGGCTACTCCGGCCCGGGGCCGGATCCGGCCCGCGACCCGCAACTGATCGCGGCGTTGCTGCCCGGCTACGTCAGCGACCTTGGATGGGAACGTCCGCTGGCCGATGCCCGGGTGTTCGCCCAGTGGTCGTCGCTGGTGGGTGCCGAGGTCGCCGCGCACTGCGAGCCGCAGAGCCTGCACGACGGCGAGCTGCGCATCACCGCCGAGTCCACCGCGTGGGCCACGCAGTTGCGGCTGCTCGCCGGCACCCTGCTGGCCCGCCTGGTCGCCGAGCTCGGCCCGGACGTGGTCACGAAGCTGATCATCAGCGGGCCCACCGCGCCGAGCTGGAAGCACGGCCCGCGCAGCATGTACCGGGGCCGCGGGCCGCGCGACACCTACGGCTGAATCGCTGCGATCCCGCCAGTGGGCTGCAGAGCTCGGTGCCCCCCGGGCACGTAGGTCCCCGCTGGGACGGGTAGTCGAGCGCTCTGCAGCGCTGTGAGCACGCGTCGCGACGACCGCGCGGCTCCAGGAGCGCTAGAGTGGACCGGTACGTATCGGTCCACGCCGGCTCCGGCGGGGTAACGCACCGCGTTCGCCCTCGACGGACCGAATCTTGTCACCTGCCGATCTCTCGGCTGGGTGGTGCGCGCCCATCGGGCGAGGAAGGTCTTTCTTGTGACCAGTGCGACGAGCAGCCCGGCGCGTAAGCCCGCGACGAAGAAGAACGAGTACAGCGGCAGCTCGATCACCGTGCTCGAGGGGCTCGAGGCGGTCCGCAAGCGCCCGGGCATGTACATCGGCTCGACGTCGGCGCGGGGCCTGCACCACCTGGTCTGGGAGGTCGTGGACAACTCCGTCGACGAGGCGTTGGCCGGGCACGCCGACCGCATCGAGGTCACGCTGCTGGCCGACGGCGGCGTAAGGGTCAAGGACAACGGTCGCGGCATGCCGGTCGACATGCACCCGACCCAGAAGCGTCCGACGGTCGAGGTCATCCTCACCGTCCTGCACGCCGGCGGGAAGTTCGACGGCAAGGCCTACGCGGTGTCCGGTGGCCTGCACGGCGTCGGCGTGTCCGTCGTCAACGCGCTCAGCCACCGCCTCGAGGTCGACATCGAGCGCGACGGGTTCCGCTGGACCCAGCCCTTCGTCGACCAGGTGCCCGCTGAGCCGCTGAAGAAGCGCGAGGCCTCGAACCGCACCGGCACCACGGTCACCTTCTGGGCCGACCCGGACATCTTCGAGACCACCGAGTACGACTACGAGACGATCCGCCGCCGCATCCAGGAGATGGCCTTCCTGAACAAGGGCCTGACCATCGTGCTGCGCGACGAGCGCGCCGAGAAGATCG
>CAZZZE010000209.1:0-5076 GCA_964658365.1 uncultured Jatrophihabitantaceae bacterium | reverse complement strand
CGCGCGGGTGCCGGCGCCGGCGACGGCCCGGGCGGCCTCGACGAGCGAGCCGCCGCCCGCGAGCGCGGCGGCCAGCTTGGGCACGGTGGCCCGCAGCGACAGCGCGTCGGCCCGGCCGGAGTACACGCCGCCGAGCAGTGGCTCGACGAGCCGGTCGACGACCTCGTCCCCGAGCCGGTCGCGGACGAGCGCGCCGACCGCGACGTCGCCGGTCAGTGGCGCGAGCGGCTCGCGGTCGGGCTCGGCGGCGATCGCGGCGAGCGCGTCCTCGGACAGCGCCCCCGAGGCGCGGGCCGCGTCGACGTCGGACGGGATCCCCATCACGGTGCGTGCGGGTAGCGCGTGGTTGCGGTGGCCGGCCCGGACCTGCGCCGAGGTCGTCCGCGGGGCGATGCGCTGCTCGTCCAGGCCGAGCTCGGCGATGAGCTGCAGCGCCTCGGGACGTGTGGTGAGCAGCGACTCGGCGCCGACGTCGAGGTCGACGCCGCCCACCTGCTCGGTGCGCAGCTTGCCGCCGAGCACGGGCGAAGCCTCGAGCACGGTGACCTCGAAGCCAGCGTCGGCCGCGACCCACGCGGCAGTGAGCCCGGAGATGCCCCCGCCGACCACGACCAGGGTGGTCATTCCAGCGCTTTGACGGTGTCCACGATGCGCGTGAGCACGTCGGGGTCGGTGTCCGGCGGCACGCCGTGCCCGAGGTTGAAGATGTGCCCGTCAGCGGCGCGGCCCTGCTCGACGACGCGACGGACGGCCGCGTCGAGCACGGCCGGGCCGGCGCCGAGCAGGGCGGGGTCGAGGTTGCCCTGCACCACCGCGCCCGGGCCGAGCCGACGTGCCGCCTCGTCGAGCGGCACCCGCCAGTCGACGCCGACGACGTCGGCGCCGGCCGTCCGCATCGCGCCCAGCAGCTCGCCGGTGTTCACGCCGAAGTGGATGCGCGGGACGGTGCCGGCCAGGGGCTCGAGCACCGCGCGGCTGTGCGGCAGCACGAACTGCTCGTAGTCGGCGAGCGAGAGCGTCCCGGCCCAGGAGTCGAACAGCTGGACGGCCGAGGCGCCGGCGTCGATCTGCACGCGCAGGAACTCGCGCGCGATCACAGCCAGGCGCCCGAGCAGCGCGTGCCACAGCTCGGGGGCGCTGTGCATCAGCGACTTGGTCAGCGCGTGGTCCTTCGACGGGCCGCCCTCCACCAGGTAGCTGGCCAGGGTGAACGGGGCGCCCGCGAAGCCGATCAGCGCCGTCGGTCCCAGCTCCCGGGTCAGGGTCCGCACGGCCTCGGTGAGGTACGGGACGTCAGTGGCGTCGAGCGGGCGCAACCGGTCGAGGTCGGCGGCCTCACGGATCGGCTTGTCGACGACCGGCCCGACGCCGGCGACGATGTCGACGCCCACCCCGACGGCCACCAGCGGGACGACGATGTCGGAGAACAAGATCGCCGCGTCGACGCGGTGGCGGCGGACGGGCTGCAGGGTGATCTCGGTGATGAGGTCCGGGTTGCGGCACGCCTCGAGCATCGACGTACCGACGCGCAGTGCGCGGTACTCGGGCAGCGAACGCCCGGCCTGGCGCATGAACCACACCGGCGGGCGGGTGCCCGGGCGCCCGGTGGCCGCGCGGACGAGGAGGGAGTCTGAGGTGTCCATGGTCATCCCCATGGTCCCATGAGCGTTCGCACGCCTGTTCGGCGCGCCTGCCCGGAATCGTCGTAGCTGCGTGGCAGCGTGATCGTCGAGTCGCGGGCCCATCTCGCCCGCCCCGGCGCAGGACAGGAGAGCCACTGATGTCGCCGCAGCCGTTGCCCGAGACGCTCGAGACGCTGTTCGTGCAGTGCCCGACCTGCGCCCGCGCCAGCCTCGCCGAGGCTCCGCCGTGTTCCGACGGCCACGCCGAATGCTGCCCCGACCTCGTCTGCCTCGAGTGCGGTACTGCGCTGCTCGACGCGGCGATCGTCGAGTTCGTCCGACCTGTGCTCGTCTCGCGTTCGCGGCACGCCGCGTGACGACTGCTGCGCATAGGTCTCGCATGACCGACGAGCGACCTCCCGGGGCGGGCGACGAGCCAGCGGCGGTGCGTCCCGCGGTCTTCGCCGAGGCGGTCGAGAAGCTCGGGTCCACCCGCATCCGTCCCGAGGTCGTCGTCGAGCCGCTGCGCCCCCCGCAGCGCCTCGCGCCGTGGAGCTGGGCGCTCAGCGCCGACATCATCTCCCCCGATGGCGGCGACCTCGCCTCCGGCCGCCTCGTGCTGCTGCACGACCCCGATGGTCACGACGCGTGGGACGGCGTTCTGCGCCTCGTCGCCTACGCCTCGGCCGAGCTGGACGAGCAGATGGGTGTCGACCCGATGCTGCCCACCGTCGGCTGGAGCTGGCTCACCGACGCCCTCGTCGAGCGCGGCGCCGCCCATCGCGCCGCCGGCGGCACCGTCACCCAGACGACGTCCACCCGCTTCGGCGACCTCGCCGGTCCGGCGACCACCATCTCGCTCGAGATGCGCGCCTCGTGGACGGCCGACACCGCCGAGCTCGGCCCGCACCTGCTGGCCTTCGTCGACCTGCTGTGCACGGCGGCCGGGCTACCGCCCGAGGGTGTCACCGTTCTGTCCTCGAGCTGACGTTGACCGAGGACGCCGGCACCACCGACGAAGAACACGGCACCGAACCCGGGCCACCTCCCGTCCCGGTGCTGCGCGAACCGCGCGACGGCGTTCCCGAGCCGCTCGTCGACGCCGACCGGTTGCGGGCGTACACGACGTCGCTCGCCAGTGGTAGCGGCCCCGTCGCCCTCGACGCCGAACGCGCCTCGGGCTATCGCTACAGCCAGCGCGCCTACCTGGTGCAGCTGCGCCGGGCCGGCGCCGGCAGCGCCCTGATCGACCCGATCGCGCTGCCCGACCTGTCGAGCGTCAACGCCGCGATCGGCGACGCCGAGTGGATCCTGCACGCGGCCTCCCAGGACCTGCCGTGCCTGGCCGAGGTCGGAATGCGCCCCGCGCGGCTGTTCGACACCGAACTCGCCGGCCGGCTGCTCGGCGACGAGCGGGTCGCCCTGGGCACCATGGTCGAGCAGCACCTCGGCATCGGGCTCGAGAAGGGACACTCGGCCGCGGACTGGTCGACCCGACCGCTGCCCTATGACTGGCTGATCTACGCCGCACTGGACGTCGAACTGCTGGTGCAGCTGCGTGACGTGCTGGCCGGCTTGCTGGCCGAGGCGGGCAAGACCGAATGGGCGCAGCAGGAGTTCGAGGCCGTCCGCCTCGCGCCCGCGTCCGCGCCGCGGGTCGATCCGTGGCGCCGCACGTCGGGCATCCACAAGCTGCGCGACCGCCGCCAGCTCGCCATCGTCCGCGCGCTCTGGCAGGCCCGCGACTCCTACGCTGCCGAGCGCGACATCGCGCCCGGACGGGTGCTGCCCGACGCCGCGATCGTCGACGCCGCCCGCAACGCCCCGGCCACGGCGCGCGCCCTCTCCGCGCTGCCCGTCTTCGGCGGCCCGCGCCAGAAGCGTCGCCTCGAGCGCTGGTTCGCAGCCGTCGCCGAGGCCCGCGCGCTGCCTGACACGGAGCTCCCGCCGATCACCAGCGGTGCCGGCGACGGCATGCCGGCACCGTCGCGCTGGCGCGAGCGCGACCCGGAGGCAGCTTCGCGGTTGGCCCGCGCGCGTGACGCGATCACCGCGGTTGCCGAGGCGCACACGGTGCTGAGCCAGAACCTGCTCGCCTCCGACGTCGTGCGGCGAGTGTGCTGGGAGCCGCCCACCGCCGACCCGGACGCCGTCGCGGCCCGGCTCGCCGAGCTCGGTGCCCGGCCGTGGCAGATCGCACTCACCGCCGCCCCGATCGCCGCCGCGCTGCCGCCCGTCGCAGACTGATCAGCGCTTCGAGCAGTGCGAGGCTCCGCTTCGCCCCGGTCTGCCGCCCCGCGACATGGAACGGCGGGAGTGATCGCTAGGCCGGACCCAGGTGGCAGGCTCGAGAGCATGCCGATCACGAGCGTGGTGATCCACCGACGGGTCACCGATCCCGACATCGAGCTGCCCTCCTACGAGCGGCTGACCGGACCGCGACCCAAGCCGTCGACGAGCCGGTCGCCCATCACTCCCCGAGCGGCCGGTTGACGACGAACGCGGGCGGGGTCGGTTCCATCGACGTGTACGTCGAAGGCTTCCTCGCTCGCTGCGATGCCCGCCATGGACGTGGTCAACAACGCGTCGACCGACCCGGCGTGCGCGGTGTTCTCTCAGCCGAAGATCCGTCCTCGACGCGGTTGGTCATCGACGACGACCAGGCACTGGAGGTCCTCCCCGGCATGCTGACGCGCACGCCGGGCGGGATGCTGAACGTCTTGGCGACGGCGCCGCGTACCGCCGAGGTACTTCAGGGCGACGATCGGTGGCAGGGACGGCCGGCCACGGCGATGGTCACGCATGACGTCCGCGCTACGTTTGCCGCGGTGCTCCCGCACGACCTGATCGTTCGCGGGGTGCGCCGAACCGACCACGATCCGCCCACGGACGTCTCACTCGCTGCCGCCGTCGACCTGGCTGTGCGAGCCGATCCGAGTGACGGCTCGCTCACCGTCGACTCGTTGTCTTCCCACCTGCGGGCGATGCCAGCGACCGTGCGCCTGCTCGCCGCCGTAGACCGCGAGGGGTCTGTACTCGGCACGGCAGGATTCGGTGTGTACGGGCGCTACGCACACCTCATCTTCGTCAACACCGATCCACGCAGGCGTGGCGAAGGCATCGGCCGCGCGATGACGACGCTCGCACTTGACCGAGCATGGGCCCTCGGTGCAGCCGCCGCATACCTCGACGCCAGCGGTGACGGTAGGCGGCTCTACCACGCCATGGGCTTCGACACCGTCGCGGAGCTCACCCGGTTCACCCACCAGGCGTGAAGCGTTGCCGCCCGCAAGCGGTTCGTTTGATCTGTCGCTGATCGCTCCTCGACGCGCGCCTGGGTCACTGACCGGGATGACCGTGCAGCGTCGTTTCTGTCAGACCCCCTCGCCACAATTGAGTCATGATCGCGACGGTCTCCCGGCCTGCTCTGGCGGCGCTGCAGGCTGCGGTCGAC
>CAZZZE010000208.1:0-5113 GCA_964658365.1 uncultured Jatrophihabitantaceae bacterium | reverse complement strand
GCCTACGGCATCCCGCAGGCGCTGCCCGGCTCGAAGATGTCCTCCGCCGGCCCGGACTGGCAGACGAACGCCGAGACCCAGATCAAGTGGGGCCTGGGCTACATCGCGGCGCGCTACAACACGCCCTGCGGTGCGTGGTCGTTCTGGCAGGCCCACAATTACTACTGAGCACTACCGAGCGCTATCGAGCATCGACGACCGCCGCACGCCACCCGCGCAGTGAGCTGACCACCGCTACCGCCTCGACCTCGCCCAGCGCCGACGCCGCGATGCACCGTTCGGCGAGCACCCCCTCGCGCAGCAACGCGGCCCGCTCGACGCCGGGCAGCAGGCCGTCGGCGACCGGTGGGGTCCACCACCGGCCGTCGAGGCGGAAGGCCAGGTTGCCGATCGTCGTCTCGGTGGCGTGGCCGGCGGCGTTGACGAGCACGACGTCGTCGGTGTCGTGCCGTGCGGCCCGACTCGTGTACTGATCCCGCCGGCTGGTCTTGTGGAACAGCCAGGGCCCCGAGCTGTCGACGGGCTCGGGGTCGATCGCGAGGGTGACGGGCCGGCCGAGCTCGGCCGGCATCGCAGTGCACCGGACGCTCGGGGTGCCGTCCCGCGCGAGCCTGAGGCGTACCCGCAGCGGCTCGTCACCGGTGACGCCGTCGAGCGCTTCGCGGAGGGCGGGTCCGTCGTGGCCGAACCCGAAGAACCGGGCCGATTCCGCCAGCCGCGCGAGATGCGCGTCGCGGTGGCGTATGCCCTTCGCGGGCACGTACCCGGCCGTCTCGATGAGCACGAAGTCCTCGGCGCCGCCGGCGTCGTCGAGGATCCGGGCCTTGGCCCAGAGTTCGGCCAGTTCCGCCTCGCTGTCGGAGCCCCAGGTGATGCCGCCGCCCACTCCGTAGACCGCCTCGCCGCCAGCGTGCTCGATGACGACCGTGCGGATGGCGACGTTGAAGGACGCCCGGGTCGGTGCACCCGGCGGCGCGACCCAGCCGACCGCTCCGCAGTACACCCCGCGGGGGCGTTGCTCGACGTCGCGGATGAGCTGCATCGTCCGGGGCTTCGGCGCGCCGGTCACCGAACCCGACGGGAACAGCGCGGTGAACACCTCGACCAGGGGCGTCGCCTCCGGAACCTCCCCGCAGACGTCGGACGTCAGCTGCCAGACCGTCTCGTACCGCTCGAGCCGCCCGATGCGCGGGACGCGGACGGAGCCGACGGCCGCGACACGCGACACGTCGTTGCGCAGCAGGTCCACGACGATGAGGTTCTCGGCGCGCTCCTTCTCGCTCGCGAGCAGGGCGGCCCGGGCGCGGTCGTCCTCGGTTTGAGTCCGCCCGCGCAGCGCCGTGCCCTTCATCGGACGCGTCGCGAGCACACCGGCCTGCCAGCCGAAGAACAGTTCGGGGCTGGCGCTGACGACCGTGTGTGTCCCGGTGTCGATCAGGGCGGCGTGGGCGGGTCGTTGCCGCGCGAGCAGGTCCCGGTACAGGCCGGCGGGGTCGCCGCGGAACGTCGCGCGTAGACGGGCGGTCAGGTTCACCTGGTAGGACTCACCGGCGTCGATCGCCTGCCGGATGCGGTCGAAGCCGGCGCGGTACCGGTTGGGCGTGACGTCCAGGACCCAGTCCGAGAGCCGGTAGCTGCAGGCGTCCGGCGTTGCCACCGGGGCCACCGTCGGTGCTCCGGACAGCGCGAACCACACCAGGGGTGGATCGTGCGGGCCGCGCGGGTGCACCGGCAGCGACGGATCGAGGCCGGACGCGGCCTCGTAGGTTACGAAGCCCGCCGCCCACATTCCGTCCCTCGTCGCCGCATCGACCTCGTCGAGCGCCGCGACGACGTCCGCGGCGGTGTCGGCCGTGACGATGCGGATCGGTGCGGGAAACACCCGCGCGCGGCCGGCGACCACATCGTCGAAGCGGATCCGCGCCGGTGCCATGGCGGACAGCGTGCCAGGCCTCGACGGGCCCGGTTCATACTCTGCTCGAGCCCGACCGACCCGAGCAGGAACCGAGGTGCCGTCGTTGCCTGACACCGGCTCGAGACCGCGCGTCGTCATCTACACCGACGGCTCGTGCAAGGGCAATCCCGGCCCCGGTGGCTGGGGCGCGTGGCTGACCAGCGGGTCGCACAGCTTGGACCTGTTCGGCGGCGAGTCGCACACGACCAACAACCGCATGGAGCTGACCGCGGTCATCGAGGCGCTCACCGCGCTCAAGGCGCCCAGCGAGGTCGAGCTCTACACCGACAGCCAGTACGTCCGGCAGGGCATCACCAGCTGGATCCACAACTGGAAGCGGCGCGGCTGGGTCACCACCGACAAGAAGCCGGTGAAGAACGACGATCTGTGGCGGGCGCTGGACGAGGCGACCCAGCGGCACACGATCTCGTGGCACTGGGTGAAGGGCCACGCCGGCGACGTCGGCAACGAGCGCGCCGACGCGCTCGCGAACCAGGGCGCCGCGCAGTTCAGCTGAGTGAGCGTTCCAGCTCGAGCAGCGTCAGCTTCGCGGCAGCGCCACCGAGGTAGGCGCCGGGGGCGCCGTCGGAGCGGACGATGCGGTGGCAGGGCACCACGATCGGGATCGGGTTGGTGGCGCACGCCGTGCCCACCGCGCGGACGGCCCTCGGGTTGCCGGCCGCCGCGGCCAGCGCGGCATAGCTGGCGGTCGCGCCGTAGCCGACATCGGCGGCGAGGTGGGTCAGCACCGTGCGCCGGAACCCCGCGGACAGCTGCCAGTCCAGCGCGACGTCGAAGGCGTGCCGCCGCCCGGCGAAGTACTCCGCCAGCTCCCGCGCCACAGCGTCCAGCCGCGCCGGCGCCTCGAGCACCCGGGGGCTGACGCGCGCGGCGAGCGCCTGCAGCACCGCGTCGTGTCCCTCGCCGGCGAAGGCGAGCCGGACGAGCCCGCGCTCGGTGGCTGCGATCAGCAACTCGCCGACCGGCGAGTCGACGGTGCGGTAGGCGACGTCGAGCACGCCCGCGCCGGCTGCGGCGTCGGCGAGTCGGGCGCGTAAACGCTCGAGATCCGCGGTGCCTGCGGCGAGGTCGGCGAACAGGTCAGTCAACGGAGCTCCTCGTGTCGAGCGTGCGGCGCAGCGCTGCCACGCCGTCGGCGGCCGCGCGCCGCGCCGCCGCCGCCGTCCCGCCGAGCAGGTCGGCGACCTCGGCGTACGGCAGCCCGGCCAGGTGGTGGTAGGCGACGGCCTGGCGCTGCTTGTCGGGCAGGCTGGCCACCGCGGCGTGCAAATCGGGGTCGAGGCCGTCGGCGCGCTCGGCCGCGGGCCGATCCGGGGCGTCGGCCACCGGAACGGGCCGTCGGGCCCGGGCGCGCAGGACGTCGACGGCTTTGCGGTGCGCGATGGTCACCAGCCAGGCCTCGACGTTCGCGCCGGCCGGCAGGTCGGGGTACGCGCGCAGCGCGGCCAGGAAGGTGTCCGACCACGCGTCGTCGGCGTCGACCGGCCCGACCACCGCCCGGGTGACGCGCAGGATCGTCGCGCCGTGCCGGCGGACGACGGCGTCGAAGGGTTCCTGCGGTGCCGTCACCAGAGCGCAGGCATACGGGCGGGGATCGCCCCTTCGAGTTCGAGCAGGTACTGCTTGCGCTCGAGACCTCCGGCGTACCCGGTCAGGCTGCCGGTCGAGCCGACGACGCGGTGGCACGGCACCACGATCGACACCGGGTTGTGGCTGACGAAGCCGCCGATCGCCCGGGCGCTGATGCCGCCCCCGACGCGCGCAGCGAGCGCACCGTAGGTCGTGGTGGCGCCGTAGGGGATCGCCGCGAGCAGCCGCCACACCTGCTGTGCCCGCGGGCTGCCGTGCAGCGACAGGGCAAGGTCGAACTCGCGGCGCCCGCCGGCGAAGTACTCGCCCAACTGCTCGATGGGCTGGGCGAAGGCCGGGTCGCCGGCGTCGACCCGCGGGCCCCACCTGAGCTCGTCGGGGTTCGTCCAGTGCCCCGGGTAGTAGACGCCGGCCAACCCGGCGTCGTCGACGACAACCGTCAAAGTGCCGACGGGCGTCCCGATCACCGTGTGCCGGCTGGTGCTCATGGGTCTCCCTCGTCGAGTGCTCTCACCGGGTAGACGTCGCGGCGGCCGGAAACGTGAGATCGCCAGTGCTGCGTGCTGGCAGACTAGAACACCCGCGGCGTCCGACGCCGGCCCGGCAAGGAGGTCGCGTGCCCGCCGACTCGGTGCTGCTCGGCCCGGCCGACATCCGCGCGCAGGCGGCCCGGTTGGGCATCCGACCCACCAAGACGTTGGGGCAGAACTTCCTGCACGACGCGAACACCATCCGCCGGATCGTCCGGGCCGCTGACCTGCAGCCCGGCGAGCGCGTGCTCGAGGTCGGGCCGGGCCTCGGGTCGTTGACGCTGGGCCTGCTCGAGGCCGGGCACGCGGTGACCGCCGTCGAGATCGATCCCCTGTTGGCCGCCGCGCTGCCCGACGCCGTGCAGGACCGGTTGCCGGGCGCCGAGTTGCAGGTCGTGGTGGCCGACGCGCTGCGGGTCCGCGAGCTGCCCGGGCCGGCGCCGACCGCGCTGGTGGCCAACCTGCCGTACAACGTCGCGGTGCCGGTGGTCCTGCACCTGCTCGAGACCGTGCCGACGCTGCAGCGCGGGCTGGTCATGGTGCAGGCCGAGGTCGCCGACCGGCTCGTCGCCGGGCCCGGGTCGCGGACGTACGGCGTGCCCAGCGCGAAGGTGGCGTGGTACGCCGCGGCCACGCGCGCGGGCGCCGTCCCGCCCTCGGTGTTCTGGCCGGTGCCGAACGTCGACTCCGGGCTCGTTCGGTTGGCCCGCCGCGCGCCCCCGCCGAGCGCGGCCGAACGCGCGGAGGTCTTCGCCGTCATCGACGCCGCGTTCGCGCAGCGGCGCAAGACGCTGCGGGCGGCGCTGGCCGGCTGGGCCGGGTCACCCGCGGCCGCCGAGCGCGCCCTGCTCGCCGCCGGCATCGACCCGCGGGCCCGCGGCGAGACCCTGGGCGTCGCCGCGTTCGCGCGGCTCGCCGAGCAGCGGCCCGGGTGAGCAGGCCTTACAGTCTTGTCCGACCGTCGCCCGCGCCCGACCACTGGATGGAGCCGATCGTGACGAGCCCCGACTTCTCGAAA
>CAZZZE010000207.1:0-5135 GCA_964658365.1 uncultured Jatrophihabitantaceae bacterium | reverse complement strand
CCCAGCTTTCGGCTGGAATCGTGTCTTCGAGCCGGATCTGAGGCACCACGCCCTCAGAGACCGACGACTCACTTGCCCGAGTACCCGAGTGGCCTATGTTCGTTTCGCTTGCGCGATGAACCTCGATGGAACCTGCCTCGCTGCCAACGGCAGCCTCGTGCACGGTGACCGACGCGTTGTTCAGCCGGATTATCTCCTTCAGCTCCCGCGCAATCGAGGGCACCGCTTCGAAAGCGATTACTTCGCCCTCAGCTCCGACGCACGTGCTCGCGAGCAGCGCGTAGTAACCAATGTTTGCGCCGACATCGAGTACTACATCGCCTGATTTTAAGTGGGATTGGAACCAGGCAGTGATATCGGGCTCCCAAACGCCAAAGACGTAAATGTAGCGCTGGATTCCGTCCCGGGTATTCCCGCGGAATTGGACACCGAACGCTGATGGCGCGGTGTACCCGCGGGGGTGCCTGCACACCGCGCGTTCGATCAGCTGCAGCACCGCGGCGCGCACGCCTGTGAACGGAATCCGCCTAGCCCAGGCTGGCGGAACGAGCGCTACTACGTGTGCGATGAGGCCGGTCGCAAATTGGGTCAAGCCGTCGAGCGGGCCGTTCGGTCCCTCTGCAGTCATCGCCGTCCAATCGGGTAGCGGCCTGTCCGCTGGCCAACGCGGAGCTGGGGTCCCTCCTCGCCGAATTGTACTGGCGGGCGTACGCCCCGTGGCGCTGCGCACGTGATGGTCGACGGGTCGCAGACACCGCGAAGTGCCGCAGAAGGGACGTAGCGACCAGACCGATCGCAGCGAATGATGCTGGTCGGGCGTTTCTCATCCCGGGCGGCGCGGCGCGGCGCGGCGCTGGCGCGTGCTTGCGCGTCCACGCCGGCACGTGGTGGGCTGCCTGAATGGAACGTGGCCGTGAGGAGAAGCTCGCGGAGTGGCGGAAGGCGGAGGCGCTACGAGACAAGCTCGAGGAGCAGTACCAGCAACGACCGACCGCGCAGCGTGCGCGGCGACAAGGGAAACACTTCACGTCCAGCCAGGCGCCGGCACGAAGCACGGTGACGGTTGAGCTGCCAGATGTGCCGGCGAAGCCCTGAACCTGGACAAGGAGCGCATGAGCTCGACGTCGATCCCGTAGCACCAATGGGGAGCCACGGTACGAACCGGACGGAAGGCGGTCGCACCTACCGGTGCGGGTCGCAGACCCCGTCGCGCAGGGGGCGGCTGTGTGCGACCATCGTCAGGTCACATGCACGCGACGCCTCGATCGAGCGTCCGGCTTGATCTGGGGGGGTTGTGGCTGCTGCCTCGTCGTCGACGCAGCCGGCTGCCCTCGCCGAGGCGCTCGAGCGTCTTTCACCGGAAAAACGACGCCTCATCGAGCAGCGGCTGCGGGCCAGGGCCGGCCCTCAACCGATCGGGCGTCGGCCTAGCGGCACCCCGCCTTGTGTCTCGGCCGCTCAGCTCGCGCTGTTGCTGCTCGACGCAGCCACCGAGGATCTCAACGCCTACAACGTCGCCCAGGCCATGCGGATCCGTGGGCCGCTCGACCTGACTGCGCTGGTTGCCGCGTTGGACGCGCTCGTCGCCCGCCACGAGGTGCTGCGCAGCCGGTACACCCTGCGCAACGGCCAGGGGCACGTCGAAGTCTGTGAGCCGGCCCCCTGTGACGTCGAGGTCACGACGATCACCGATGTCGACGCGTTCGTCCAGAGGGCCGTCGCCGAGCCGTTCGATCTCAGCGAGGGGCGCCTGCTGCGGGCCCGCATCGGCTTCCTCGCCGCCGACGACCACGTCCTCGTGCTGTCGACCCACCACATCGCGTCGGACGCGGTGTCCAAGCAGATCCTCGGTCGCGAGCTGAACGAGCTGTACACCGCGCACCGTGACCAGCGCCCTGCGCACCTGGCGGAGGTCTCGTTCGACTATGCCGACTTCGCGTCCTGGCAGGAGCGGCGCGCCGAGTCGCAGTCGGATCTGCAGTGGTGGCGCTCGGCCCTGACCGGCGCACCGGATCAGGCCGCCGTCCCGGCCGACCGGCCGAGACCGGCCCGGCCCAGCTTCGCAGGTGCCAAGCACGGCCGGTTGCTGGACGCGGACCTGCTGCGGCAGGTACAGCAGTACGCCGCTGACCACCACGCCACGACATTCATGGTCCTGCTCGCGGCGTTCGCTGCGTTGCTCGAGCGGTACAGCAGCCAGGGCGATTTCGTCGTAGGCAGCCCGACCAGCGGTCGGCATCACGACGAGTTTGCCGACGTGGTCGGGCTGTTCATCACCATGCTTCCGCTGCGGGTCGACACGTCGGATGACCCCACGTTCGACGACCTGCTCGCCCGGGTCCGCGATTTCGCCGCCGAGGCCTACCGCCACCAAGACGTGTCGTTCGAGCAGATCGTCGATGCGGTGCACCCCACCCGCGTGCTCGGACAGAACCCGATCTTCCAGACGATGTTCACCCTCAAGACGGGCGCGGACGGCGGACCGCAGCTGGACGGCCTGGACGTCGCCCTGCTGCCGTACGAGGGCGGCTGGACCAAGTTCGACCTGTCGGTCATCTGCTACCCGTCCGGAGCTGGGCTGGCCGTGTCCTGGCAGTACGCGACGGCGCTGTTCGACGCCGACACCATCGAACGGCTGGCCCGGCACTACGAGCGTCTGCTGCGCGCTGTCCTGGACCGGCCCACCACCCGGTTGTCGGCGCTACCCCTGGCCGATGCCGCTGACGTGCAGGCCATCGCGACCTGGAACGCCACCGACGTCGAGATGCCGGGCGGGCTCGTGCACGAGCTCATCAGCGAGCAGGCGAGGCGGACGCCGGACGCCGAGGCGGTCGGGGACGGCCGCACTCGCCTCACCTTCCGAGAGCTCGACGAACGGTCGAACCGGCTGGCCCGACGACTCGCTGCCGACGGCGTGGGGCCCGGCGACCATGTGGCGATCTTCCTCGAGCGCTCGGTCGAACTCGAGATCGCGTTACTGGCGGTGCTCAAGGCCGGTGCCGCATACGTTCCGCTCGACACCGGTTACCCGGGCGACCGGCTCGACTTCATGATCCGCGACTGTGCAGCGTCGGCGCTGATCACGTCGAGCGAGCACCTTGAGCGCGCCCCGGCGCACGACCGCACGATGCAGATCGACACCCTGGATCTCGTTACCGGCGACGCGGGTGCGCTCGACGTGGGCGTAGACGACTCGAAACTTGCGTATGTGCTTTACACGTCGGGCACCACCGGGCGTCCCAAGGGAGTGCAGGTCGAGCATCGCAACGTGGTCAACCAGCTGCGCTGGATGCAGCGCCAGCTCCGGGTCGACGCGTCCGATGTCGTGCTGCAGAAGACGCCGATCAGCTTCGACGTGGCCGGTTGGGAGGTGCTGCTGGCCCCGTTGTGCGGCGCGCGGCTGTATATGGCCCGGCCGGACGGCCATCTCGACCCCGACTACGTGATCGACACGATCCGCTCAGAGCACGTAACGGTGGTCAACTTCGTCCCGTCCATGCTGGCCGTCTTCGTCGCCCGCGCAGGGGCCAGCCGGTGCAGCTCGCTACGGCTGGTGATCGCCTGCGGCGAGGCGCTGCCCGACGATGTGAAGGACGCGTGCCTGTCCCGGCTGCCCGGCGCGCAGCTGTGGAACCTGTATGGACCCACCGAGACCGCGATCGGCATCACCTTCGAGCAGTGCGGCCCGCGCAATGTCACCATCGGGCGGCCGATGGCCAACTGCCGTGCGTACGTGCTCGACGGCGACCGCAACCACCAGCCGCTCGGGATGCCCGGCGAGCTCTACCTCGGCGGTGTGCAACTGGCTCGCGGCTACCTCGGCCGGCCCGAGCTCACCGCAGAACGTTTCGTGGATACCGCGCACGGGCGCCTGTACCGCACGGGCGATCGCGCGGTGTGGCGCAACGACGGACGGCTCCAGTACCTCGCCCGGCTCGACGACCAGGTGAAGCTGCACGGGTTCCGCATCGAGCTCGGCGAGATCGAGACGGTGCTGGCGAGCCACGACGAGGTGTCAGCAGCGTGCGCCACCGTCGCGACGACGACGTCCGGCGAGCAGTCGTTGGCCGCCTTCGTAACCCTGCGCGAGCCAGGCACTGCCTACGACGTCCCGCTCGAGCACGTGGACGAGTGGCAGAGCGTGTGGGACGAGGTGTACAGCGACGAGCAGCGCGTCGACCGCGCCTTCGACACCCGCGGGTGGATCAGCTCGTTCACCGGTCGCCGGGTCGGCGAAAGCGACATGCGCGAGTGGGTCAACACCACGGTCGACCGGATCGCCGAGCTGCGTCCGGCCACCGTGCTCGAGGTCGGCGTCGGCAGCGGCCTGCTGCTGTGGCGACTTGCACCCCGGGTCGACCACTACGACGGCAGCGACGTCTCGCCGGCCGCCATCCGTCGGCTGCAAGCCTCGGCCGGCGACCACCCGAACACCACGTTGCAGGTCCAGCCCGCGCACGAGCTGCGCGCCTTCACGCCTGGAGCTCGCTATGACTGCATCGTCCTGAACTCTGTCGTCCAGTACTTTCCGGACGCCGACTACCTACGCGCAGTGTTGGAACGCGCCGTTCGTCTGCTCGCGCCGGGTGGCGCCGTGTTCGTCGGCGACGTGCGCGACCTGCGTCTGCTCGACGCGTTCGCCGGCGAGATGGTCGACGCCCACAGCGTCGCCGCGTCGTCGGCCGAGCTCGCAGCGCAGATCGAGGAGCGCAAGGCCCTCGAATCGGAGCTGCTGCTCGATCCTGCGTTCTTCCTAGGCATCCCCGGCGTGACGCACGTGCGGGTGCAGCCGCGCCGCGGGCACGCCCACACCGAGATGAACCGCTTCCGCTACGACGTCACACTGTTCACCGGTGCAGTCGAAACCAAGCCTGTTGCCGAATGGCTCGACTGGTCCGACCTCGGATCGGTCGAGGCATTGTCGGCGGCGCTGCGCGAGCGCGGACCCGGCACCTTCGGGGTGACCGGCGCACCGAACGCGCGGGTTGCCAGGTCGCTGCGCCGCGCGGCGTCGCGCCAGCCGGGTGACACGGTCCGGGCGGCGTCCGCGATCGACGTCGAGGCTCTGCACACCGCCGCTGCTCTGAACGGCTATCGCGTCGAGCTGTCGGTCGCGCGCTCGGCAGGCACGCTCG
>CAZZZE010000206.1:0-5136 GCA_964658365.1 uncultured Jatrophihabitantaceae bacterium | reverse complement strand
GTCGTCGCTGTGCTCGTCGTCGTCGGCCTTGCGGATGACGACCTTGCCGGACTCGAGGTCGATGCGGCGGCCACCGGAGTTGTCGCCGACCTCCTCGCGGGTCGACTGCAGGCGCCGCTTCTCCTCATCCATGTGCCGCTTGGCCGGATTGAAGAGGGTGTCGAGACCCCACTGCGTCATAACGTGGAGCGTACGTCGTGAGCTGTGCCGTCCCAAGGCAGACTGGACCGAATCAGCGCCTTGACCGCTGTCACCTCCCGCTGCCTATCGTGGTGACATGCCGGAGCTGCCCGAGGTGGAGGCGCTGGCCACGTTCCTGCGCGAGCGGGCGGTGGGCCGCACGATCCTGCGGGCCGACGTCGCGGCGATCAACGCGGTCAAGACGTTCGACCCGCCGCTGTCGGCCCTGACCGGCGCGTGGATCACCGGGGCGAGCCGGCACGGCAAGTTCCTGGATCTCGAGGTCGCCGGCGAGGCGGGGCTGCTGCACCTGATCGTCCACCTGTCCCGGGCCGGCTGGTTGCACTGGCGCGAGACGTTGCCGCCGGCCCCGCCGCGCCCGGGCGGGAAGGGCCCGATCGCGCTCCGCGTCCACCTTGCCCCGGAGTTCGACGAGGGACCGGTCGCCGGTTTCGACCTCACCGAGGCCGGAACCCAGAAGCGGCTGGCCGTCTACCTCGTCCGTGACCCGCTCGAGGTGCCGGGCATCGCCGCGCTGGGCCCGGACGCGCTGACCATCTCGCGCGACGAGCTCGCCCGGGTGCTCGCCGGCGAGCGTGCGCAGCTGAAGAAGGCGCTCACCCATCAGGCCGTGCTGGCCGGTGTTGGCAACGCGTACTCCGACGAGATCCTGCACGCAGCGAGGCTGTCGCCGTTCAAGAACACGGCCAAGCTCACCGACGACGAGCTGACCCGACTGCACGAGGCGATGGCGCGCATCCTCGGCGACGCGGTCGAGCGGTCGGTGGGTCAGAAGGCAGCCACGCTGAAGTCCGAGAAGCGCAGCGGGTTGCGGGTGCACGCCCGCGCCGGAATGCCCTGCCCGGTCTGCGGCGACACCGTCCGCGAGGTCTC
The DNA here is from genome assembly GCA_964658365.1 of uncultured Jatrophihabitantaceae bacterium. Classification (GTDB taxonomy): domain Bacteria; phylum Actinomycetota; class Actinomycetes; order Mycobacteriales; family Jatrophihabitantaceae; genus Jatrophihabitans. Next base: position 4,062 of record CAZZZE010000206.1, on the reverse strand, counting down.
CTTCGCCGACCGCTCCTTCCAGTACTGCCCCACCTGCCAGACGGACGGGCGCCCGCTCGCCGATCGCCGGCTGTCGCGCCTCGTCAAGTAACGGGCGTCGTCACAGAGCAGCGCCGCGTCGGTTAGCGTCGAACCCGTGCCTCCTGCTGACCTGCCCACCGTCCGCATCGACGAGATCCCGGCCGACGCCGTGCTGCTCGACGTCCGCGAGGACGACGAGTGGGCGGCCGGGCACGCCCCGGGCGCGGTGCACATCCCGATGAACGAGGTGCCGCAGCGGTTGTCGTACGACCCCGGGCCGATCACACCCGAGGCCACCGTCGTCGTGGTCTGCAAGGTCGGCGGACGCTCGGCCCAGGTGACGGCGTGGCTCCTGCAGCAGGGCTACCACGCCGTCAACCTCGAGGGCGGCATGCTCGCGTGGGACGCGGCCGGCCGGCCGCTGCAGGCGCAGGGCACCGGGCCGGCCCAGGTCCTCTGAGGGTCCGGCCCGATCGGTTGAGCGGGTCGTCACGCCGGGTTCACGTAGACGCGTCACCATGGATGCATGAGACCCCGCAACTCGCGGATCGTCATCGAACCCCCGTTGCGACCCATGCTCGTCGCCCACCGCGGCGCGTCGGCCGCCGTCGCCGAGCACACGCTCGCGGCCTACCAGACCGCGATCGAGGACGGCGCCGACGCCCTCGAGTGCGACGTGCGGATGACGCGTGACGGCTACCTCGTGTGCGTGCACGACCGCACCGTGAACCGGACGTCCGACGGGCAGGGCGTGGTCAGCGAACTGGACCTGCGCACGCTCAACGAGCTGAACTTCTCGTCCTGGCACGGCGGCCTGCCCCCCTCGGCCGACGAGCTGCTGCCCGACGACCCCTACCTCGTCGGGGTGGCCCCCGACCGCACCGCCGGCGGCGGCGTCCTGACCCTGGAGATGCTGCTCGGGCTGGTCCGCGACGCCGGCCGCGACGTCCGGTTGCTCGTCGAGACCAAGCACCCCACCCGCTACGGCGGCCTGGTCGAGAAGACGTTGGTCGAGCTGCTCGCCCGATTCGGCTGGGCCGGCCGACCGGGACCGCCGGCGAGCCTGCGCGAGCCGCCCGACCGCGACAACCGGGTCATCGTCATGAGCTTCGCACCCACTGCGATCCGCCGGGTGCGTCTGCTGGCCCCCGACATCCCGACCGTGCTGCTGCTCAAGCAGCTGCTGCCCGTACGTCGCGAAGGTCTGCTGCCGGCCGGGGCCACGATCGCCGGCCCGGGCCTGCGGTTGCTCCGCTCGGATCCGGACTTCGTCGAGCGCGCCCACGCCCGGGGACACCCGGTGTTCGTGTGGACCGTCGACGACCCGGACGACGTCCGCTTCCTGCTCGATCTCGGCGTGGACACGATCATCAGCGACCATCCGCGGGAGGTGAAGGCGCAGCTCGACCGCGAGTGTGTGTAAGCCTGTCGCGAGCGTAGATGTTACCGACCGTCCCGAATCGGGCACTTTAGCCAGGTACCCGAGTCGCTGGAGGCGACGTCAGTGACTGTTGCGCTAGGAGGGCTTGAGGCCATGGGCCTGGTCCGCGTAAGCCATGACACCGCCAGCGCGGCAGTGGTTCGCGAGCACCTCACCGTCGACCTCACCGCTCGGGCCATCACCCAGGACTCCCTGGCCGACGTCCTGCTCGTGGCCACCGAGCTGATCGGCAACGCCATCGTGCACTCGAGCGACGTCGGCGATCTGAACGTCGGCTGGGACGTCAGCGACAATTGCGTGGTGGTCAGCGTGCACGACGGCAGCACCGCTGAGCCGCGCCCGCGACAGGCCGACACCTTCGCCACCAGCGGACGCGGCCTGACCATCGTCGCGGCGCTGTCCGACGAGTGGGGCGTCAACCACGTGGCGCACGGCAAGCAGGTCTGGGCCCGCGTGCCGGTCTGCCAAGCCGTCTGACGGGCGCACCGCTCAGCTGTTCGTCACCGACCGCAGCGCCCGCAGCGCCACCGACAACGTGGCGAGATCGGCCGGCTGCCGATCGAGTGCCGCGCTCACCGTGCTGCGGGCCCGTTGCACCCGCTCGGCGTTCGTCCGCACCCACGCCTCGATGCGGGCCTGCGCCGGCTGACCCGGCTCGGTCGTGCGCAGCACCGCGGTGGTGACCGCAGCCAGTGCGGCGTAGACGTCGTGCCGCGCCGCCGACCGGGCCAGCGTCGACCAGCGGTCGTCGCGTGGCAGTTCGGTGACGCGGGTCAGCAGGTTGTCGACGCTGAGCCGCTCCGACACCGAGTAGTGCACGTCGGCGACGACCTCGGCGTCGAGGCCGGTGTCCTCGGCGATCTCGACGACGTCGAGCAGCAGGAACGCGCTGAGCAGTTCGGCCAGGCGCAGGGCCAACCCCTGCGGCAGCCCCAGCTCGACGAGCTTCGCCGCGTCGGCCTGCAGCGTCTGCCGCTCGGCGCCGCGCAGCAGATCGGGCGTGCGGGACCCGAGCCGGGCGATGGTCGGGCCGAAGCGGCGGATCTCGGATGCGACGTCGGTGATCGGGAACCGGACGTCGACCAGCCAGCGGGTGGCCCGGTCGACGAGGCGGCGGATCTCCTGATATGCCGCGTGCTGCGACTTCGCGGGAACCAGGTTGTCGAGCGCCTCGATGTCGGCCCACAGGGCGGGCAGGTCGAAGACCGAGCGCACGATGCTGTACGCGCGCGCCACGTGCGCGACGTCGACGCCGGTCTCTTCGACGGCCCGGTGCACGAACGTCGTCCCGCTACGGTTGATCATGTCGTTGACGACGACGGTGGTGATGATCTCGCGGTGCAGCGGATGACTGGCGAGCTGGTCGGCGAACCGCTCGGCGATCGCGCGCGGAAAGTACCCGGCGAGGATGCCGCGGAAGTACGGCTCGTCGGGCAGCGTGGAGTCCTCGATGTGCTGGGTCAAGGTCATCTTCGAGTACGCGATCAGCACCGAGTTCTCGGGTGAGACGAGCCCGACACCCTCGGCCTCGCGGCGGGTCAGTTCGGCGTCGCTGGGCAGGAATTCGAGGGCCCGGTCGAGCTCGCCGGCCTCCTCGAGCACGTGCATGAACCGCTGGTGCACGCCCACCAGTTTCGGGCTGAGCACCCGCGCCATACCAAGAAGTACGTTCTGCTCGTAGTTGTCGCGCAGCACGTGCGCGGCGACGTCGTCGGTGGCCGCGGCGAGCAACTCGTTGCGCTCGTCTCGGGTGATGGACCCGGTGGCCACGCCGCGGTCGAGCAGGATCTTGACGTTGACCTCGTGGTCGGAGGTGTCGACGCCCGCCGAGTTGTCGATGGCGTCGGTGTTGATGTGGCCGCCCGCGCGCGCGAACTCGATGCGGGCGCGTTGCGTGAGACCGAGGTTGCCACCCTCACCGACGACCCGGCACCGCAGGTCGGTGGCGTCGACCCGCAGCACGTCGTTGGCCTTGTCGCCGACCTCGGCGTTGGTCTCGGTCGAGGCCTTGACGTACGTGCCGATGCCACCGTTCCAGAACAGGTCGACCGGCGCACGCAGGATCGCGCTGATCAGCTCGGCGGGGCTGAGGCTGCCGACGTCAGGGGCCAACCCGAGCACGCCAGCGACCTGCGGCGACACCGGGATCGACTTGAGCGTGCGCGGATACACGCCACCACCCTCGGAGATCAGCGCGGCGTCGTAGTCGGCCCAGGACGAGCGCGCCAGTTCGAAGAGCCGTCGGCGCTCGGCGAACGAGGTGCGCGGGTCCGGGGACGGGTCGAGGAAGACATGCCGGTGGTCGAAGGCCGCGACGAGGCGGATGTGCTCGGAGAGCAGCATGCCGTTGCCGAAGACGTCGCCGGACATGTCACCGACGCCGACCACCGTGATGTCCTGCGTCTGGCTGTCGATGCCGAGCTCGCGGAAGTGGTACTTCACCGACTCCCACGCGCCCCGGGCCGTGATGCCCATGGCCTTGTGGTCGTAGCCCACCGAACCGCCGCTGGCGAACGCGTCACCGAGCCAGAACCCGTAGTCGACGGCGATCTGGTTGGCGATGTCGCTGAACGTCGCGGTGCCCTTGTCGGCGGCGACGA